>NZ_DJDV01000128.1:751-72144 GCF_002431195.1 Sphingobium sp. UBA5915
GGCGACAGCCATGTCGAATGGTTCGAGGGCAATTTCGAGGCTTATGAAGAGGATAAGCGCCGTCGCCTGGGCGATGCTGCCGATCGGCCGACCCGCCTTGCCTATAAGAAGCTGACGCGCTGATCTGAATGACCTCGGGGCGATTGCAGTTTTTGCAATCGCTCGGGTGCCTTTCGCACTTGCGATGGTCGCGCTACCATTCCATATCCAAAGGTGCCTTTCAGGCATCCTCTCCTAAAAACTTTCGGGCTGGTCATTCGACCGGCCCTTTTTTTTCTGCGGCGCGCAAAGTGGCGGAGGAGGATGAGACGGGCGTGCTGCGAGCAAGCCGAACCGCACCAAAAAATCGATAAGCCATTGAGCTAAGGGCTTTCATACAACAGCCGTATTAGGTAGCTACAGCGGTAGTTATGACATATCCTTACGATCCTCCCGATGCTGTCGACGGTGCAATGCCGACCGAAGATTCGCTCTTTGAGGTTTGGGATACGGTCGAGCGGCTTGCTAAAGACCATGACGTTTCGACCCGATCGCAGAATAACGCCCAGGTCGCGGCACTCAATGCGCGGATCGTCAGCCTCGAAGCGGTATTGCAGATGCTGGTAGACCCCGCGACTGGCGAGGGGGGCTACAGTGACATTCGCGCGAAAGCCGTGCAGGTGCTCGCGCATTCCGCCTGACACGAGGCCCGGGATTTGCTCAGGCCGTGGATCGCTTCAAAAAATCCTGATGTCCACTAACTGCGGCCGGCTGGGCATCAACCCGATCGACCCGCGCGGCGGGCGGTCCATCATGCGCCAATCGGACAAATTGCGCGACGGCATTCTCATCGCCCTCGATCAGAGCCTCGACACTGCCATCGGTGCGATTGCGCACCCACCCGCAACGGCCAAGGCTTTGCGCCGTTTCCACCGTCCATGCGCGATACCAGACGCCTTGAACCCGGCCTGTGATCGTCAGGCGGCGCGCGACCCGGGTCATTAATGGACGCGCTTGATCCAGGTCTGGCCGCCTTCGCGCACCTCGACCGTGAAATTGGGAACGTCGCGGATCAGGTCGGACAGGCGCTTATACCCATAGTTGCGTGTATCGAAACTCGACCGATTGCCCGCCAGTTGCCCTACGCTGCCCAACGCCGCAAAGCCATGTTCGTCGCGCTTGACGGCGTCATAAGCGTCGATCAGCAGTTTTACGACTTCCTCATCGATCGGTTTGGCCTTCGGTTCCGATTCGGTCGCGGCTTTTGATTTCGCCGCAGCCGGTCTGGTTTCCGCCTTCCGTGCAGGCTTGGAAGCAGGAACCTCTGCTGGTTCCAGCGCGGCAACGTCGATGAAGCGGGTGCAGGCGCGGCGAAATCCTTCGGGCGTATTGGCATTGCCAAAGCCGTAAACGGGGATGCCGTCCTGTCGGATGCGCGTTACCAAGGGCGTGAAATCGCTATCACTGGACATAAGGCCGAAACCATCGACACGGCCGCTGGCCAGCAAGTCCATGGCGTCGATGGTCATTTTCATGTCCGTGGCATTCTTGCCTTTGGTCAGGTCGAACTGCTGCTGCGGCTCGATCGCCTGGGTAATTGAAAGAGCGGCCCAGGCTTTCAGGGTCGTCTTGCTCCAATTGCCATAGGCCCGGCGGATATTCACCGTTCCCAGTTCTGCCAGAACCGTCATCACCGAATCGAAATGCGCCGCCGAAGCATTGTCGGAATCGATCAGCAGCGCAATGTTACCGCGCCCTTCCTGTCGCGTCGCCATAGCCGTCTCCTGCGTCAGGCGGCCGGCGAAAAGGCGCCGCTCGCTTCATCCAATATATGAAGCTGGCCGTCGGCGATCGCGAAGAAGCTACCGATCAGTTTGAGTTCGCCCGCCTTTTCCTTCTCGCGCACGCACGGGAAACTGCGCAGGTTGGCAAGGCTGACCTTGACCCCTTCCTGCTCCATCGCTCGCTCGACCTCCCGGTCGCGGCGCTCGCCATAGCGGCCAACGACCGTCTCGCGCGCCTCGTCCAGCAGCTCGATCCAATTGTGAATGAAGCCGCCTTCGCCCGGAGGCGCGCCCTTCAGATCGGCGCTGAGCGCCGCCTTGCAGCCGCCGCATTTGCCATGGCCCATGACCAGGATCTCGTCGACCTTGAGCACCTGCACCGCAAATTCCAGCGCGGCGGATACACCATGACGGCCTGGCGTCGTTTCGAATGGCGGCACCAAAGCGGCAACATTGCGCACAACGAAGATTTCGCCGGGGCTGGTGTCGAATATCTGTGCCGGATCGACGCGGCTGTCCGAACAGGCGATCACCATCACCCGGGGGCTCTGCCCTTCGTTCAATTCATCCCAGCGGTCGCGCTGCTGCGCCCAGCCGGTTTCGCGGAAGCGGCGATAGCCCGCCAGCATTTCGGCAAAGTCGATCATGGCGACGATGTGCCTGACAAACTCTGCACTGGCAAGAGCGACCCGGCATCGCTATCTGGTGCCCATGAACGAGCTGTCCCCCATTCCCGCGCCGGCCCAGCCCGAACGCGCCCGCAAGCCCGACTGGATCCGCGTCAAAGCCCCGACCAGCAAGGGCTATAATGAGACCCGCCAGTTGATGCGGGAAAAGAAGCTGGCGACGGTTTGCGAGGAAGCGGCCTGTCCCAATATCGGCGAATGCTGGACCAAAAAGCATGCGACGGTGATGATCCTGGGGGATGTGTGCACCCGCGCCTGCGCCTTTTGCAACGTCAAGACCGGCATGCCGCGCAAGGTCGACCCCAATGAGCCGCAGAATCTGGCGGATGCCTGCGCTGAAATGGGGCTGGAGCATATCGTCATTACCTCGGTCGATCGCGACGATCTGCCCGATGGCGGCGCCAGCCAATTCGTCAAGGTGATCGAAGCTCTGCGCCGCACGACGCCGAACACGACCATCGAAATTCTGACGCCCGATTTCCGCAACAAGCATGAGCGAGCGGTCGAAATGATCGTTGCGGCGCGCCCCGACGTCTACAATCACAATCTTGAAACCGTGCCGCGCCTTTATCCAACCATCCGGCCGGGCGCGCGCTATTATGCGTCGCTGCGCCTGCTGGAAACGGTCAAGAAGCTCGATCCGTCGATCTTCACCAAGTCGGGCATCATGCTGGGGCTGGGCGAGGAGCGGTTGGAGGTGCATCAGGTGATGGACGACATGCGTTCGGCCGACATCGATTTTCTGACCATGGGCCAATATCTCCAGCCGACGCCCAAACATGCCAAGGTGATGGAGTTCGTGACGCCTGCCGCGTTTAACGCCTATGCCGGCATCGCGCGCGCCAAGGGTTTCCTGCAGGTCGCGTCCAGCCCGCTCACCCGCTCCAGCTATCATGCCGGCAAGGATTTTGCCGAAATGAAGGCAGCGCGCGAAGCGCGGCTTGCCAAGGCCGCGGCGAAGGCCTGACCGCACGATGCCCCGTCACAACGAAACGCGTCATCTTCCCTATACGCCTGCCCAGATGTTCGACCTGGTGTCGAACGTCGCGGCTTATCCCGAATTTCTGCCCTGGGTGAGCGCGATCCGGGTGCGTCAGGATGGCGAGCGAGAAATGGTCGCCGACATGATCGTCGGCTTCAAGGGCATCAAGGAAAGCTTCACATCCCGCGTCCTTAAAGAGCGACCCGATCATGTACGAGTCGATTATCTCGACGGGCCGCTCAAGCATCTGCACAATGAATGGCAGTTCCGAGACGACGGGCAGGGGGGCGTGCTGGTCGATTTCGAGGTGGAGTTCGAATTCAAGAACCGCATCTTCGAAATGCTCGCCGGGCAATTTTTCGACAAGGCGCTGCGCAAGATGATCGGTGCGTTCGAAGAACGCGCTGCCGAACTTTACGCCTCGCCGGGCAGCAGCAATTCCAGCGCGCACAGCGCCGCCTGAAGGCGAACGCCGCCCCGGCCGTCATTATCGAAATGCCGCATGTCTGCGACGACCTTGTCGGGGCTGGCGCCCCGCTCGGCGCGCGCGAACACGACTGTGCCGACGGGCTTTTGATCGCTGCCGCCGCCTGGCCCTGCAATGCCTGTGATGGCGACAGCGACATCAGCATGGCTTTGTTTCAGCGCGCCCTGCGCCATCGCCCAGGCGGTGGCGATAGACACGGCCCCGAACGTGTCCAGCACGTCATGCGAAACCTTCAGAAGCTCCGCCTTCATATCATTGGAATAAGTGACAAATCCAGCTTCGAAGACGTCGGAGGAGCCAGCGATCTCGGTCAGTGCGGCCGACACAAGGCCGCCAGTGCAGCTTTCGGCAACCGCCACCGTGCGCCCGGCGCGACGATTGGCGATGATGACCTTGTCGGCGAGTTCGACCAGTCGGGTCGGGAGGACGGTATCGGGCATGGCGTCAGGATAGCGCGGGTAGGGAGAGGGTGGCAACCGCCTGTGCCGCGATCCCTTCACGGCGGCCCGCGAAACCCAGCCTCTCGGTCGTCGTCGCCTTCACGCTGACCTGTTCGGTCGACACCTCCAATATCTCGGCGATACGGGCGCGCATGCCTTCGCGGTGCGGACCGATCTTGGGCGCTTCGCAGATGATGGTGAGATCGATATGGTCGATCCGCCCCTGATGCGCCTTCACCCGGTCACGGGCATGGGCAAGGAAGCGGTCTGACGACGCGCCCCGCCATTGTGGATCGGATGGCGGAAAATGGCTGCCAATATCTCCATCCGCCAGCGCACCCAGCACCGCATCGACGATCGCATGAAGCGCGACATCCGCGTCGCTGTGACCGGCCAGCCCGCGATCATGCGGGACGAGAACGCCGCCCAGCCACAAGGGCTCGCCCGCTGCAAGGCGATGCACGTCATAGCCCATGCCAACGCGGGTAACGAAAGCGGGCGCCAACAGGGCTTGCACGCGGCTGAAATCCTGTTCGTAGGTCAATTTGTTCAATCTTTCATCACCTTGCACCAGAATGACGTCATGACCACAGGCGCGCAGAATTTGCGCGTCGTCGGTCGCGTCATGTGCCGTATCCCAGGTGCGATGCGCAGCTAAAATAGCTGGAAAGCGAAAGGCTTGCGGCGTCTGGACTCGATGCAATTGCGCGCGATCCACCGTATTTTCCATGAGGCCGCCCGCACCGCGCACCAGAGTGTCTGCAACGGGCAATATGGGGATAGCCCCGTCCTTGTCCATCAACGCGCCCAGGAGCCGATCCACCACCACCGGGGGCAGGAAGGGGCGCGCCGCATCGTGGATCAACACGATGTCCGCGCCGCCTGCCGCAGCGATCGCCTCCAGCCCCGCATGTACCGATCCCCTCCGGCTGTCCGCGCCGACCACCACCTGCACATCCTCACCAAGCAGCGCCTGCGCGAGATCCTCCTGCCCCGCGGCCACGACCACGACCACGCCGTCGATTGCATCATGGCTGGCCAGGGCCTCATGCGCGTGGGCCAACACGGTTTTGCCTGCGATGACGCGATATTGCTTTGGCACTTCACCGCCAACGCGGTTGCCCTGGCCTGCGGCGACGATCAGCGCGATGGTCTTCAAGGGAAAGGTCATCGCCGCCGCATAGCCGCTCCCGCTGAAATCAGGAAGGGGGAGAGGCACAGCGCTTGTCGGCGAAGCCCATTTCCGCTAAAGGCTGCCCGTTTTTTAGGCACATTGTGAAGTGAAGATCATGCGCAGGCTTTCACCCATTTCCATCGGTCCGGTGACCATCGACATGCCCGTCGTGTTGGCACCGATGACCGGCGTCACCGACATGCCGTTTCGGACGCTGGTGCGCCGCTATGGATCGGGCCTGAACGTGACGGAAATGATCGCGTCGGCGGCAATGATACGCGAAACGCGCCAATCGCTGCAAAAGGCCGCCTGGCATCCGCTGGAAGAACCGGTGTCAATGCAGCTGGCCGGCTGTTCTCCCAGGGAAATGGCCGATGCCGCCAGGCTCAATGCCGATCGCGGCGCAGCCATTATCGACATCAACATGGGCTGCCCGGTCAAGAAGGTCGTCAATGGCGACGCCGGCAGCGCGCTGATGCGCGACCTGCCGCTCGCCGCCTCGCTGATCAAGGCGACGGTAGAGGCGGTGGACGTGCCCGTCACCGTCAAGATGCGGATGGGCTGGGATCATGCCAGCCTCAATGCGCCCGAACTGGCGCATATCGCCGAGGATCTGGGCGCAAAACTGATCACCGTGCACGGCCGCACCCGTAACCAGATGTACAAGGGGTCGGCCGACTGGGCCTTTGTGCGCAAGGTGAAGGATGCGGTGAAGCTGCCCGTCGTCGTCAATGGGGATATCTGTTCGATCGAGGATGCCGACACAGCTCTGGAGCAAAGCGGCGCGGATGGCGTGATGATCGGCCGCGGCGCCTATGGTCGTCCCTGGCTGATCGGTCAGGTCATGGCGTGGCTGACGGACGGAACGCGTCTGCCCGATCCTTCGCTTGAGGAACAATATCACGTAATCGTAGAGCATTATCGCGCGATGCTCGATCATTATGACAGGCATACCGGCGTCAACATGGCGCGCAAGCATATCGGTTGGTATACCAAGGGGCTGACTGGATCGGCGGAATTCCGCAATGCCGTGAACCAGGAGCCGGACGCCGACACCGTCCTCGACATGCTGGCGCGCTTTTTTGAACCGTTGATCGCCAGCGGCCTTGATCCGGCGGAATTGCGCAAGGCCGCATGACCAGCGTCCTCACGTCGGTCCCGCCGCTCCGCGTCGCGCAGGACGGACCATCGCTGGCCGAACAGATGACTGCGTTGCCGGTCGCGACACTGATCGTTAAGCCGGACAATAGTATTGCCGACGCCAATGTTCGCGCAGAAACGCTGCTTAACATGGCGCGTTCGGCGATCATTGGCAGTGACGTGTCGCGGACCATCAGAATTGCCGAAGCAGGTGCACGCTTTGACATCTGGCACAGCAACAAGGCGGTTGCGGCTTACGATATCAAGGTTCATGCGGGCCGCACTGCGGAGATGGAAGTCGACTTGCTGATTTCGCCGATCGTCGATCATGACGGCTGGCGCGTTGTGTCGGTGCACGCGCAAAGCCAGGCGCGCAAGATCGGTCGTCGCAACTCGGCCGGAGGGGCGCGCTCCGCCATGGGCGCAGCCGCCATATTGGCGCATGAAATCAAGAATCCGCTGTCGGGAATTCGTGGCGCGGCGCAACTTCTGGAATCCGGTCAGGACGGGCGCGACACAGCGTTGACCCAACTTATCTGTAACGAGGTGGATCGCATTGCCGCGCTGATCGACCGGATGCAGGATTTCACGACCGATCGAACCCTGGAGTGCCACCCCGGCAACATCTATCCCCTGATTGATCGCGCCGCCGGAATCGCTGCTGCGGGGTTCGCAAAAAACATCAAGATCATAAAACATTATGATCCATCCTTGCCATTTGCCACCATCAACGACGATGCGTTGGTGCAGGTGATGATAAACCTGCTGAAAAATGCCGCCGAAGCACTGGATCATGTCGCCAGGCCGGTCATCCGCGTCGAAACCGCTTTCCGCCACGGCGTTTCTGTGGTGACGGGCGGCGGCAGGGGCAGTGCCGTGCTGCCCATCGAGATTCTGGTCATCGACAATGGTCCTGGCGTTCCGGAACATATTCTCGACCATCTTTTCAACCCGTTCATCACTGGCAAGCGGGACGGGCAGGGACTGGGGCTGGCGCTGGTCGACAAGTTGGTGCGCGACATGAATGGTTTTGTCCAATATGCGCGCGACACCGAAGCCGGAGAATCCAGCTTCCGTATATTGCTCCCGATGGGGATGGCGTCATGAGGGCGACGGGTGCGATCCTGGTGGTCGATGACGATCCCGCAATCTGCGTCGTGGTCGGCGAAGCGCTGCGGCGGCAGGGGCATAAGGTGAAGACGGCCGCGTCCATTCGCGAACGCAGCGCCTTGATCGACAGTTTTACGCCCGATGTCCTTATCACTGACGTCATGCTGCCCGATGGCGACGGACTGGACGGCGTGGCCGATATTCTTGACCGCAACCCGGACCTGAATGTCATCATCCTTTCGGCGCAGAACACGCTCAATACCGCGATCCGCGCGACCGAAAAGGGGGCGTTCGAGTATCTGCCCAAACCTTTCGATCTGAACGAACTTACCCGCGCCGTTTCCGACGCGCTGGGCACTCGCGCTCCGGCCGACGGGGCGGAAGAAGGGCATGGCGGCCTGCCCCATGACGGACTGCCGCTCGTCGGCCGCTCGCCAGCGATGCAGGAAGTCTATCGGACGATCGCGCGCGTTCTGTCCAATGACCTTTCGATCCTGGTGCTGGGCGAATCGGGAACGGGGAAGGAACTGGTTGCAGAGGCGATCCACAGCCTGGGGCAGCGGCGCACAAAACCCTTCATCGCGATCAATATGGCTGCAATACCGCGTGAGTTGATCGAAGCGGAACTGTTTGGTTATGAAAAGGGCGCCTTTACTGGCGCACAGGCTCGCACTGCCGGCAAGTTCGAACAGGCGCAGGGCGGCACGCTCTTTCTCGACGAAATTGGAGATATGCCGATGGAGGCGCAGACGCGCCTGCTTCGCGTCCTTCAATCGGGTGAAGTCACGACAGTGGGGGGCTCGAAACCGGTCCGGGTGAATGTTCGGATCATCGCAGCCACTAACAAGCACCTTCCGCAACTGATTGAAGAAGGCCGCTTTCGGCAGGATCTCTACTATCGCCTGAACGTCGTGCCGATCGCGCTGCCACCCCTGCGGGAACGGCGGGAAGACGTCATTCTGCTCGCGCGCCATTTCCTGGAACGCGCCGCGCAGGATGGCCTGCCGCGCAAGGCTTTGGCCGAAGACGCTGCGCAATTGCTGATGGCCTGGCATTGGCCGGGCAATGTCCGTGAACTTCAGAATATGATGCAGCGCTTGTCGGTGCTCAGCCGGGAAAATGTCATTACGGCCGAGATGCTGCGCCATATGCTGCCGATCGAGCATGTTCCGGCGGATCATGCCGCGCCTGCCGATCATCTGATCCATGCCGTCCGCGACTGGGCCAAACGGCAATTAGGGATCGGCATCAGCCAGCCGCAACGCGCCTTGCACGATGATCTGCTCGCCGTGATCGAACCGGTCCTTCTGGAAGAGGTGTTGTCGAGTGTTGATGGAAACCAAATCCGGGCGGCCGGGCTGCTTGGTATCAATCGCAACACGTTGCGCAAGAAATTGACGGATTATGGCCTTGATCCCTTGCAGCTGCGGTTGGGCGACTGACCCGATCAGGTTGCGGATCGAGACGAAACGACGGGGGGAATCGACCAGCGACAGCTGGGCGGTGAAATACTGTGTTTGAATGGGCACGGGCTTGTTGTAACAAAGCCACTATGATCGGCGCGAATATCCTCCCCAAGCGGGCCGCTGCATGGCGGAGGCTGATGCCGGCGTTCCTACGCGGCGGGCGACTCGCTGCGTTGGTGGAAGGGATTACGCTCGCGCTGTTCCTCGGCATGGCGGGGCTGACCTACCATCTGCTGTCTGGCAGCGGCCAATCCTATACATTGCTGACGCCGCCGATCGTTGCGCTGTTGCTGGTTGCCAATCTGGTTCCTGCAATCGCCCTGCTTGTTCTGCTGGGCCGCCGCGTTGCCAAGCGGCGCGCCAGCGCGTCGGCGATCGGCAGCGACGGGCAATTGCACGTGCGGCTGGTCGCGATCTTTTCGATCGTCGCGAGCGTCCCGATGCTGCTGGTGGTGATCTTCGCATCCCTGCTGTTCCAATATGGCGTGCAATTCTGGTTTTCCGACAGCGCGCGCGGCATGCTGCAAAATGCAAGCGACCTGGCGCGCGGCTATTATGAGCAGAATTTGCGCGAGGTTCGCGACGAAACGCTGACCATGGCGGGTGATCTTCGCGATTATCTGAGCCAGACCGACGTTTCCAGCCCGCGTTTCGCCGAGGGCTATATCTATCAGGTCGTCACGCGAAAGCTGAACCGATCGGCCATTATCGAGGTGGGCAAGGACGGGATCGCCCGTACCGCCGCGACGGTCGATCCGGAAAATCGCCCGGTTGCCGAGATGCTGCCGCCGAACGTCGTGCGTCGCCTGGCGGCGGGTGAGGATATCGTGGTCCAGGCGCGCCCGAACCAGGTCGAGGCCGTGACCCTGCTCTATCCCGACAGCAAGGTCTATCTCTACGCCACGCGCAACGCGGGCACATCGTCCTTCTCCAATGTGGAACGGGCGCAAAAGGTGATTGCCGACTATGATCTTTTCGCGGCGCAATCGCGCGCGCTGCAATTGCGCTTCAACGTCGCGCTGTTCGTAGGCTCGTTGTTGCTCGTCGGGATCGCCGTCTATATCGCCCTGGCGGTGGCGGACTGGATGGTCCGCCCTGTCAACGAACTGGTGACCGCGGCCCGGCGCATCACCGCGGGCGACTTGTCGGCGCGCGTCACCAGCCCGCTCAGCCGCGATGAAATCGGCACTCTGGCATCCGCCTTCAACCGCATGACGCAGCGCCTCGAAGCGCAAACCGGCGCGCTGGTGGCTGCCAACAGCCAGTTGGACGAGCGTCGGGCCTTTATTGAGGCCATCCTGTCAGGCGTCACCGCAGGGGTTTTGTCCGTCGATCTGGAAGGTGTCATCCTGCTCCTGAACAGTTCGGCGGCAGCTATCCTTGTGGGAGAGGATGATGACCCAGTCGGCCGGAGTCTCGCGGAAATTTCTCCAGAACTTGCTGATTTCGTCACATCAGGCGAGGATGCCGGCATCGTTCAGGTGCGGGCTCATGGCGACTTGCGGACCCTGGCGGTGAAGCTCGCCGCCGACGCATCGCGCCATATTCTCACCTTCGATGACATTACCCAGCAACTATCGGACCAACGCCGCGCCGCTTGGTCGGACGTCGCCCGGCGTATTGCGCACGAGATCAAGAACCCGTTGACGCCGATCCAGCTGGCGGCCGAGCGTCTTCAGAGGCGCTATGCCGAGGAAGTGACCAGCGACAAGGCGACATTCAGCCGATTGACCGGGACCATCGTACGCCAAGTCGGTGACCTGCGTCGGATCGTCGACGAATTTTCTTCCTTCGCGCGGATGCCGAAGCCAGTTTTCCGCCGCGAGGCGATTGGCGACATCGCTCGCCACGCCCTGTTCCTGCACGAAGTCGCCCATCCTGACATTCAGTTCGAATATGTCGCGCACGAAAGCGACCTGGAGCTGGTATGTGACCGGCGCCAGCTCGGGCAGGCATTGACGAATATCGTCAAAAACGCTGTCGAAGCCATTGAGCCTAAGGCTGAACCTGATGCAGGCGGCCCGCGCGGCCATGTTCGCATGACGCTCGCTCGGGATGGTGAGGATATCGTTATCACGGTGCGGGACGATGGCATTGGCCTGCCACCCGAGCGGGATCGCATCCTTGAACCCTATATGACGACGCGAACCAAAGGCACCGGCCTGGGTCTCGCCATCGTCAAGAAGATTGTCGAAGAACATCTTGGCGAAATCCGCTTTGACGATGCCGAAGGCGGCGGCGCACGCGTAACCCTGCGATTTGCCGCGATGGCACTGGAAAAACTGGAAGAAGGGCAGCCGGTGGCGCTGCCAAAAGGAAAAGTGACGGCCCATGGCGCTTGATATTCTGATTGTCGACGATGAAGAGGATATTCGCGACCTCGTCGCGGGTGTGCTGGAAGATGAAGGCTTTACCACGCGCACGGCTGCCAACAGCGATAGCGCGATTGACGCACTGGATTCGCGTCGTCCATCGCTGGTGCTGCTCGACGTCTGGCTCCAGGGATCACGCATGGACGGACTGGAACTGCTGGACGAGATCAAGCGCCGGGATCCGACCGTTCCAGTATTAATGATCTCGGGCCATGGCAATATCGACACCGCCGTTGCCGCCATCCGCAAGGGCGCGGCCGACTTTATCGAAAAACCGTTCGAGGCCGATCGCCTGCTTCACCTGGTCGCGCGGGCCACAGAAACAGAGCGCCTCCGCCGGGAAAATCAGGTGCTGCGCGCGCGCTTTGGTCAGGATGACGAACTGACCGGCACTTCCGCCGCGATCAACGGCGTCCGCGCAACCATCAAGAAGGTCGCCGGCACGGGCAGCCGCGTGCTGATCTCCGGGCCCGCCGGTGTCGGCAAGGAAGTCGCCGCCCGCATGCTGCACAGCTGGAGCGGGCGGGCCGACTCGCCCTTCATTATCGTCGCTGCCGCGCGCATGGACCCGGACCGGGTCGAGGAAGAATTGTTCGGCATCGAGGACGCGAGTGGGCTCGTGCGCCCTGGATTTCTGGAACAGGCGCATGGCGGCACGCTCTATCTCGACGAGATCGCGGATATGCCGCTCACCACGCAGGGCAAGATCCTGCGTGTATTGACCGATCAAAGCTTTACGCGCGTGGGCGGCCAGCGGCAGGTGAAGGTTGATGTGCGCGTCATTTCCTCAACGGCGCTCAACCTGGCGAGCGAGATCGAGGAAAGGCGGTTCCGCGAAGATTTGTTTTACCGCCTCAACGTCGTTCCATTGGCAATCCCGCCATTGTCGGAGCGTCGCGACGACATTCCGCCGCTGGTTGAACATTATCTCGCCCGCTTTGCCGCCGATCGCCGGGTTCCCCCGCCCGAAATTGCCAGTGACGCCATGGCGGCTTTGCAGGCCAATGAATGGCCCGGCAACGTCCGTCAGCTGCGCAACGTGATCGAACGCACGATGATTCTGGCGCCAGGGGACCGGATCGGGCGTATCGAGCTGGATATGCTGCCGTCCGAATTGACCAGCGACAGCGGCGGGGAGGGGATTGGACAATCGGCGATCATGGGCGCGCCGCTCCGCGAAGCGCGCGAGAGCTTCGAACGCGAATATCTGCGTATTCAAATCCGCCGCTTTTCCGGCAATATTTCGCGAACGGCGACCTTCATCGGCATGGAGCGCTCGGCCCTCCATCGGAAATTGAAGCTGTTGGGCATCACCGAAGACAAGGATTAGCGATTTGCCATTGCCTGTGGACGGCTCTTCGCAATTGCGGTAGAAATACACCGCCTCCGGTACGCGGAGACAAGCAAGACGCCCTGCTTAAGGGCGCGAAGAGCGGGTAACGTCCCGCCAAGAATATAGGACTGGCGACGACCATGGCCGACAAAGTGAACAATCTTCAGGATATCTTCCTGAACAGCCTGCGCAAGAGCAAGACCCCGGTGACCATGTTCCTGGTCAAGGGCGTAAAGCTGCAAGGCATCATCACCTGGTTCGACAATTTTTCCGTGCTGCTCCGCCGTGATGGGCAGTCGCAACTGGTGTACAAGCACGCCATCTCAACCGTCATGCCGGCCCAGCCGATGGACCTAACCGACCTGCGCAAATCGAGTGATGGAAATGGCAAGTCGAAGCTGTTGCAGGAAATTTTCCTGTCGGCCGTTCGCAAATCCGGCAGCCCGGTCACGATGTTCCTAGTCAACGGCGTCATGCTCCAGGGTGAGATCGCGGCGTTCGACTTGTTCTGCATGTTGCTGGAGCGTGACGGCATGGTGCAGCTCGTCTACAAACATGCCATTTCCACGGTTCAGCCTCTTCATGCGCTCGACTTGACGGGCGAAAACGAACAGGACGACTGATCGCTGCGGCGTTCCTTTCATTCCTTCGATAATGCTCGCGCTTGGCCGGCATTTCAGCCCATCAGGCTGTTCGCCGCCCGACGGGAGCATGTCGCATTTTGAGGCGTTGAAATATTCATGGCCGTGTTCAATCGCGAATCACAGGATGAAGTTTCACGCGGCGCGCGGGCGGTGGTCGTTCACGCGGAAACTCGTGGGCTAGAACGTAGGGACAGCGATGCGCGGCTGGAAGAAGCGCGAGGGTTAGCGCTCGCCATCGGCATTGACGTGCGCGCCGCGCAGGCATTTCGCGTGCGCGACCTCAAGCCGGCAACCCTATTCGGCAGCGGGCAGGTAGACCAGATCGCGACGCTAGCGCGCCAGGAAGAGGCCGAATTGATCATCGTCGACAATAGTCTGTCGCCGGTTCAGCAAAGCAATTTGGAAAAGGCATGTGAAGCCAAGGTTATCGACCGAACCGGTCTGATCCTGGAAATCTTCGGTGAACGCGCCGCCACCAACGAAGGTCGATTGCAGGTCGAACTTGCCCATCTTGACTATCAGGCGGGGCGCCTTGTGCGCAGTTGGACTCACCTTGAACGGCAGCGTGGCGGCTTTGGCTTCCTGGGCGGTCCGGGGGAAACCCAGATCGAGGCGGACCGCCGCATGATCCGCGATCGTATGGCCAAGATCCGGCGCGAGCTGGATCAGGTGACGCGCACACGCGGCCTTCACCGGGCCCGCCGCCAGCGCGCGCCTTGGCCGGTGATTGCGCTGGTTGGCTATACCAACGCTGGAAAATCTACGCTTTTCAACCGCTTGACCGGGGCCGAGGTCATGGCGGAAGATTTACTGTTTGCTACGCTCGATCCAACGATGCGCCAGATTGCGTTACCCGGACTCGACAAGGCGATCCTGTCCGACACCGTGGGATTTGTGTCGGACCTGCCGACGCAACTGATCGCCGCGTTCCGCGCAACGCTGGAGGAAGTGCTGTCCGCCGATCTCATCGTCCATGTCCGCGATATTGCCCATCCCGACAGCGAGGCCCAGCGCGACGACGTGCTGGACGTACTCGGAGAACTCGGCCTGACCGGTGAAGCGGCGCTGGAGCGCGGGGAGGGGGCCTCGGAGCCGCCGCCGATCATTGAGGCGTGGAACAAGCTCGATCTGCTGGATGCGGATAGCACGTCCTTGGTCCGGGAGCAGGCTACACGGCGCGAGGATGTCGTCATCCTGTCAGCGCTGACAGGCGAGGGGGTGGATCAACTCCAACGGATGATCAGCGATCACATGACCCGCGGAGCGAAAGTTTACACCTTCAGCATTCCCGTTGCGGACGGCGCATCATTGGCCTGGCTGCACGAGCATGGCGAAGTACTGCGTTCGGAAACAGGCGATGACATGACGAAGGTCGAAGTACGGCTGTCGGACGCATCTTTCGCGCGCTTTACCAAATCTGACTTTGCGTGAAATAAAAGAGGGCGAAGACCATCCACCCTCCAGCTCTTACGTCAGATTTTTTTCGACCACATTTATCGCCGCGTTGAGGGCAGGGGCGCGCTCGCAACGATTGTCACACGCCTCACGCTGCTTGCGCAACCGAGCCAAGATATTGTTCGCCGCATCGACATTTCCCAGCTTGATTTCCGCGAGCGCCAGACCACTCATGGATCCTGGATGATAATGGAAACCGCGATGCACGCTCCGCTCGAAATATCGGCGTGCGGCGTCAGCGTCACCCAGGCCCAGCTTGGTCACGCCGAGTAAAAAGCGGACGTCCTTGCTCGGGGTTCGCCCCATAAGCCGATTTAACACCGGGTCGGCCTCGGCATATTTTCCCTGCACGACCAGTTCACGGGCATATTGCATGGCGTTTACGGGCGGACGGTCGGGGGGGCCCCTGAACGCGCCACTGGCAGAATATGCCGTGCTACCGGAAGACAAGGTTCCAAAGTCATAGCCGGCGTTGAAATTGATGCCAGTGATGCCGGTGACGGCATGTCCTCCTTGCGCGAAGGCAGGAACGGAAACAGCCATACAGAGCGGCAGAAGGAGTCGTAAGCGCATAGCATTCTCCTTTGATCTGAATAGCTAAGATATGCCTGCCATGGGCGCTCGTCAATATCCGTTGCAACTTACAATGGTTAATCCGTGCGCTCCTGTGATTTGGCGCTTTGCCAAAGCGCTTCCTTGTCTTCAAGCGGCATGGCTGCAAAAGACAATCCGCCTTCTGCTTCCATTGTCCGGAAACGGCGCTCGAACTTGCTATTGGCGCGGCGCAGCGCCGTTTCAGGATCGACCTTCAGGTGACGCGCCAAATTCACGACGGCGAACAGCAGGTCGCCAACTTCTTCCTCATACTCGGCACTAGTCCGCGCTGCGGCAACTTCCTTCAGTTCCTCCTCGATCTTTGCGACCACGCCGTCCGTGTCTGGCCAATCGAACCCCGTGCGCGCCGCGCGTTTCTGGAGCTTTTCCGCGCGCAACAGTGCGGGCAGGGCGGTTGCCACACCCGATAGGGCGCTGGGATCAGGCTCCTTTTCCGCGCGTTCGGCCGCCTTGATCGCCTCCCATTGCGCATGGCCATCCTCGCGCCTGACGCCGTCACCAAAGACGTGCGGATGCCGGCGGATCATCTTGCGGGTTATCCCGTCGATGACATCCTGCATGGAAAAATGGCCAGCTTGCTCGGCCATGCGGCTGTGGAAGGCCACTTGAAGCAACAGGTCACCCAGTTCATCGCGCAATGCCGCCATGTCGTCGCGCTCGATCGCATCTACCACCTCATAGGCTTCTTCGATCGTATAGGGGGCGATCGAGGCAAAATCCTGAACAATGTCCCAAGGACAGCCGACTTCGGGATCACGCAGCCGCGCCATGACGGTGGCCAGCGGCATGATATCGGCTGGACTTGGGCTTTGGCTTGGTCGTGTCATACAACGTCCCGCATCATGTTGAGTGTCGTCGATCGGCGCAGATAGGTGAGGTTCACTCCAGCCGCCAGATCATATTCGTGTTCGATAATATATATTATGTAAAGTCCCATGGCGAGGGATGCCTTTGTCGAGCTGTCCCTTTCGTCGTCCGCATACGCTTTAATCCTCTAATATTTGGCTGTGCTTTGCCGTGTCGCGCATGCACACATAGACGGCCAGCGATATGGCGATCATGATGCTGACATAGATGTAGAATGCTTCCTCCATGCCAGCCTGTTTGAACCACAAGGCGACGAATTCGGCCGTGCCGCCGAACAGCGTATTGGCCAAGGCATAAGGCAGCGCCACCCCCAGCGCGCGGATATGCGCCGGAAACAGCTCAGCCTTCACCACGGCGTTGATCGACGTATAGCCGGTAACGATCAGCAGCCCCGCCATGACCAGCAATCCGGCAACCATCGGATCGGTCGTTTGCGCAAGCGTGGAAAAAATCGGATAGGTGCATATCACACCAAGCACGCCAAAGCTGATCATCAGCGGCTTGCGACCGATGCGGTCCGACACTGCCCCCGCGACCGGCTGAAGCAACATGAATAGGAACAACGTCACTGCATTGATTTGAGACGCGGCCTCGCGGGTCAGGCCGCTGGTGTTCACCAGAAATTTCTGCATGTAGATGCTGTAGGCATAAAAGGCGATCGTCCCGCCAGCCGTTAGCATCATCACCGTCATCGTCTCGCGCGGATGGCGTGTGATCAATTCGACGAAGCCAGACTTGGGCGCGCCCTCGGCCTTGGCATTGGCAAAGCTTTGCGTTTCCGACAGGCCCCGTCGCAGCCAGAAGACGATAATCGCCAGCGCGCCACCGATGAAAAAGGGTATCCGCCAGCCCCAGGAATCGAGTTGCTCCACCGTCAGGCTGGCCTGTAGGATCAGCAGCACGCAAATCGCCACCAGCTGCCCGGCAATCAACGTCACATATTGGAAGCTGGAAAAAAAACCCCGGCGATTTCGACCGGCCATTTCCGATAGATAGGTCGCGCTTGCGCCATATTCGCCACCGATCGAAAGCCCCTGCATCAACCGGGCAAGCACCAGCAGCATCGGCGCGGCAACGCCGATCGTCTCATAACCTGGCGTCACGCCGATCAGCAGAGACCCGGCGCACATCAGCGCCACGGACAAGGTCAAGCCGCTTTTGCGGCCATGGCGGTCGGCATAGACCCCCATCAGCCAGGCGCCGATCGGCCGCATCAGAAATCCGACCGCGAAAATGCCCGCCGCACTCAGCAATTGCGCCGTGCGATCCTCACTGGGGAAGAAATGCGGCGCGAAATAGAGCGTGAAGGCGGAATAGGCATACCAATCATACCATTCGACCAGATTCCCGGTGGATCCGCCGATAATCGCCTTCAGCCTCTGGCGCTGACTGGGTGCTGCATGGCTCTCCGTCATGGCGTCAGCACCATTTCGCCATCCTGCACACCCCAACTTTTGAGGCGCGAAAGCATGTTCATCCCGATGACATTGACATCACCAAATGCGGGCGAGACCACGACTGGCAGATCGCTCGCGCGGATCGGCCCGATGGCGAGGGTCGCGACATTGGATCGCCGCGCCTCCACCCGACCATTGGCGGTCGTCATGATAACGCCCGGCGCGGCTACATCATAATTCAGCCCGGACGCCTGAGCGCTGGATTCCGATAAGGCCGTGATGGTCGCGCCACTGTCGATCAGAAAGCGCGCCGGCGCGCCGTTTATCCGGCCTTCGACCCAATAATGCCCGTCCGGCGCAACCGGGATCCGCAATCTCTGGCCCTCCGTCAGCGCCTGCGGCATGGCGGCAGGCGCGTCGGCTGGAGTAGCTACACCCCCCTCCTCCGCCCAGCGGCCGGTGAGATACCCGCTAGCCTGCGCAAATTTGAACAGGCCGAGCAATGCCGCAAAGATTGCGACCCACAGCAACGCCATGCGCCATAAGCTGCTCCACGCGAGCCGCCGTCCAACCAGCGCCGAGCCGACGAGCACCAGCGCCAGCAGATACCAGATGCTCGAAGCCGCCTGACCCGTCCCGTCCATCAGTTCTCCCGCACATTTTTGCCCAAATCTGCCACCAGCCCGTCGTAACCGGGTTCCACGCCCCGGGGCAGTGTATGGCAAAGCGTGGCATAGTCCATGCTTTGGTCCATATGCGTCAGGATCGCCCGTCCCGGCCGCGCCGCCGCGATGCCTTCCAGCGTCATGGCCAGGTGCGGGTGGGTAGGATGCGGCTTTTCGCGCAGCGCATCCACAACCCAGATGTCCACTTGATCATATAAAGCCAGCATTTCGGGTGTTATGACATGAAAATCCGTCGCATAGCCGATCGACTTTCCGCCATGACTGAACCGAAAGCCGGTCGAATAGATAGCACCATGGGGCTGATCGACGCAGGAGATGTCGATGTCGCCGATCCGCAATGAATCATCCAGCGGGCACGCGGCGATGGTCGGGTGATAACCTTGCCGCCCCTCGAACGCATAGGCGAACCGCTGCTTCAGTAATTTCAGCGTTTGCGCACGGGCATAGCCGGGCACCGGCGTTCCACGATGATGATAAAGCTGCCGCACATCGTCCAGCCCGTGGCAATGATCGGCATGATCATGCGTCCACAGGATCGCGTCGATATGCGCGACATCCGCGCTCAGCAATTGCGCCCGCATGTCAGGCGATGTGTCCACCAGAATGCGCGTCGTCGCGCTTTCCACCAGGATGGATACCCGAGTGCGCCGGTTTTTCGGCTCGCTGGGGTCACAAATGCCCCAGTCATTGCCGATACGCGGCACGCCTGAAGAGGTGCCGCTACCCAGCATGGTCAGCTTCAGGCTCATGCCACCTTCGAGAACAGCGTGCGAAAATTGGCGGACGTCGCCGCCGCCAGTTGCTCCACGCTCTCGCCTCGCAACGCCGCCAGAAAGCGGGCAGTGTCAGCCACATAGGCCGGCTCGCACGGCTTTCCCCGATGTGGCACCGGAGCAAGAAAGGGCGAGTCGGTTTCCACCAGCAATCGGTCGAGCGGCAATCGCGCCGCCGTTTCCTGCAAATCCCTGGCGCTCTTGAACGTCACGATACCCGATATGCTGATATAGAAGCCCAATGCCATCGCGGCGTCGGCAAAGGCCCCGCTCGCCGTGAAACAGTGGATGACGCCGCTATAAGGACCCTGCTCCATTTCGTCGCGCATGATGCGGATGGTATCGTCTTCAGCGTCACGGGTATGAACAATCAACGGCAGGCCGGTCTCACGACAGGCGGCAATGTGCGCGCGGAAACTATGTTGCTGCCGCTCCCGGTCGCTATGGTCATAATAATAATCGAGTCCCGTTTCCCCAATACCTACCACGCGCGGGTGCGAAGCGCGCGCCACCAGCTTGGCGGTGTCGACATGGGGATGTTCATCGGCCTCATGCGGGTGAATGCCGACCGTCGCCCAAACGTCGGGTTCGCGCACCGCCGTGCCCAAAACCGCGTCCCATTCGCTCTCGCGGGTCGCGATGTTGAGCATCAGGTCCACGCCGGCCGCCCGCGAACGTTCCAGCACATTCTTCTGATCCTCTATCAAGCCCTTGTAATTGAGATGACAATGGCTGTCGATCAGCACCGCTCAGCCCTCCGTTTCTACAAGCTCAAGGCGCGGGAACAGCGGCTTGGGCGGGCTTAATGCGAAGCCTGAGGCGCGCTGCGCGGCATAGAAATCGGAGCCGATCAGCTCATAGCCGCGCGCATCGGCGTCAATGCCCATCTGGTCCAGCAAAGCGGCCGCGCTTGCAGGAATGACCGGCTGAATCATCACGGCAAGGCTTGCGATGGCCTCATAAAGGGTGGCAAGCACCGCCTCCATCCGGGCCGGATCGGTCTTGCGCAGCGCCCATGGCGCCTGGGCGTCGATATAGGCGTTGCAGGCAAAAACGGCGCGCATCCACGCTTCGATCGCCACCGAAGGCGCCAGAGCGTTCATCGCATCCTGGAATATCCGGCAGGCATCGGCAATACCGCTCAACAGCGCGTTATCCACCTCCATAGCCGCTGGTTCAGGCAAGCGCCCGTCCAGGTTTTTCGCGATGAAGCTCAACGTGCGCTGCGCCAGATTGCCGAAGCTGTTGGCCAGATCGCTGTTGGACCGGGCGATGATCGCCTCCGCACTATAGCTGCCATCATTCCCGAACGTCACTTCTGAAAGCAGGAAATAGCGAAGCTGGTCCACGCCGAACCGGTCCGCCAATTCCATGGGATCTGCGACATTGCCGAGCGACTTCGACATCTTCTCCCCACGATTGAGGACGAAGCCATGGCCGAATATCTGCTTCGGCAAGGGCAGCTTCGCGCTCATAAGGAAAGCTGGCCAATAAACGGCATGAAAACGCACGATATCTTTGCCGATGACATGGGTGATATCGCCGCCTTCGGCCCAATAGCGCGCCATCCGTTCGGCGTCGTCGGGATAACCGCAGCCAGTCAGATAGTTGGTCAGTGCGTCGACCCAGACATACATGACATGCCCGTCGGCATCGGGCACGCGCACGCCCCAATCGAAACTGGTGCGCGAAATGCTGAGGTCGGACAGCCCGCCTTCGACAAAGCGCATGATCTCGTTGCGGCGGCTTTCGGGCTGGATGAAATCGGGCTGGCTTTCGTACAGCGCCAACAGCTTGTCCTGATAAGCGGACAGGCGGAAGAACCAGCTTTCCTCGACGGTCCATTCGACCGGGGTGTTCTGCGGCGACAGCTTCGCGCCACCCTCCCCCTCGATCAATTCCTTCTCATCGTAAAAGGCTTCGTCCCGAACCGAATACCAGCCTTCGTAACGTCCAAGATACAGGTCGCCATTCGCCTCCATCGCTCGCCAGATCGCCTGGCTGGCGCGATGATGATCGGGTTCGCTCGTGCGGATAAACCGATCATGGCTGATATTCAGCGCCTCGTTCATCACCTTGAAATAGCCCGCCATTTCATCAGCGAGTGCACGCGGTTCAATGCCTCGCGCGCGCGCCGTCTGCGCCATTTTTAGCCCATGCTCATCCGTGCCGGTCTGAAAGAAGACATCGCGTCCCATCATCCGCTGGAACCGCGCGATCGCATCGGTGGCGATCACTTCATAGGCATGGCCGATATGCGGGCGGCCATTGGGATAGGAAATGGCGGTGGTAATGGTGAAGGGTTTCGACATGGCGCTTCCCTAACCGCTGATCGCGCCCGCGCAAAGTCGCTTTTCAGCGCCGGGGCGCGAGCGCCGCGACATGACCGGCCAGTTCGAACACCACGGCGGCGGGATCAAGAGACAGGATCACCGCGCCCCCGGCCAGATGCCGCGCCTGCTCCCAATGATCGAGCGCTTCCCCCAGGGCCTGTCCCTGCCGCTGGCGCGCAGCCTGCGCGATGAACGCAGGCGCACGCTCCAGAAAGGCTTCATAGCGCGCTTTGGCCGATTTGGCCGAAAGCGCCTTGACCAGCGCCAGCCTCTTGCTGTCGCCTTCGTCTGCCCCCGTCGCAAGCTCACCGAGCGCCGTTTCGATTTCAGCAAGATTGAGGCCGGCAAAGCGCATCGCCTGACCTGGCGACCCCTCGCCAGCGTGGACCAGGGCCGTCATTTCAACGTCAGACAGGCCCGGCTGCGCTTCGATCAGCGCCCGTCGCATCGCCGCATCGTTCAGCGCGTCGAACCGCAAGGTCCGGCAGCGCGACCGGATCGTCGGCAGCAAGCGCCCCGGCGCATGGCTGACCAACAGGAAAAGCATGTCCGAAGGGGGCTCCTCCAGCGTCTTGAGCAACGCATTGGCCGCCCCGCGCTCCAGGTCGTCAGCGCTGTCGACAACCACGATCCGTCGCGGCGACAGCGACGGTGCCGACTGGATCAACCGTTGCAAACCCCGCACCTGATCGACGCTGATGTTGCGGGCGGTGACGCCATCCTTTTCGATCGGCGCCAACTCGGCATAATCGGGATGCGCCGTCGCTTCGATCAGCCGGCGGATCGGGTGATCCTCCGGCACCGCCAGCCCGTCACCTTCGATAGCAGGGCCAGCCGCGCCTGCAAGCAGCCGCAACGCCAGAGCGCGCGCGAAGCTCGCCTTGCCGATGCCTTTGGGGCCGGCGAAAATCCAGCCATGGTGCATTCGTCCGCTTTGGGCCTGCGCCAACAGCATGCGCGCCTGCGCTTCATGGCCGATGGGCAGAATCACGGTAGCAGGTCGGCCAGAGCGTCTACCAGACGCTGCGTCACTGCCTCCGTCGTGCCGCTTGCGTCGATAGCGCGGACCCGCTCGCTCTCCTGGGCGGCAAAGCGCGCAAAGGCATCCGCAACGGCATGATGAAAGCGGCTGTCGCGACCGCCGATCCGATCGACATGATCGCCATCGCGCGCCCTCGCGCGATCGGCCGCTACGGCATCGGGCAGGGTCAGCACCAACGTGCGGTCCGGCAGAAAATCGGCGCTGCCGATACGATGCAGCGCCACTATGTCGCTGTCGCTCAACTCCCCCTGCCCCTGATAGGCGCGGCTTGAATCCAGGAAGCGGTCGGATAATACCCACGCGCCGCGCGCGAGTGCCGGGCGGATCGTCTTTTCGATATGATCCGCCCGCGCCGCCGCGAACAGCAACGCTTCGGCGCGCGGGCTCCATCGGTCCGCGCCGCCGGTCAGCAACAAGGTGCGGATGGCCTCCGCCCCGTCGCTGCCGCCCGGCTCGCGGGTTTCTAGCACATCAAGTCCTCGCTCTCGCAAGGTCCGGGCCAGCGCACGCAGTTGCGTCGACTTGCCCGCACCCTCCCCGCCTTCCAGCGAGATAAACCGGCCGGTCGTCACCCGAACAGCGACTTCAGGCCGTTCCAGAGCCGACCGAAAACGCCTGCCTCGGCAACGTCCTCGCCCGCGACCAGCGGCATGACCTGCGGCGCGGTATCATGGGTCTGGACGATAAGCTGTGCGATCTGCTGTCCCTTGGCGATCGGCGCCTTGATCGGACCGGTGTAGACGACCTTGACCTTCACGTCCGCCGAAGCGGTGCGCGGCAGCGTGACCGCCAGATTCTGAGGCGCGACCAGGGGAACGCTGGTAGCGCTTCCCAACTGCACTTCGGCGGTTTCGACGGTCTGCCCCTTCTTGAACAGCGGCTGGGCCTTCCACGCCTTGAAGCCCCAATCCATGAAGCGGACGGATTCCTTGATGCGGCCGTTGAAGCTGTTGAGACCTGCGACCACCATTACCAGTCGGCGGCCATCCTGCTCGGCCGACCCGGTGAAGCCATAGCCGGCTTCTTCGGTATGACCGGTTTTCAGGCCATCGGCGCCCGCGATCTTGCCCAATATAGGATTGCGATTGGCCTGCTCGATCGCCGAACCGCCCATCGTCTGGCCCCAGGTGAAGGACTTGGTGGCATAGAAACGCTTATAAAGGTCGGGCGTCTCCTCGATCGTCGCCTGGGCGAGCGTGGCCAGATCCTCGGCCGTGACATAGGTCACGCCTTCGTCCGGCCAGCCATTGCTGGTGCCGAAATGGCTGTTCTTGAGGCCCAGGCGCTTGCCCTCCTCATTCATCAGCGCGACGAAGGCCTGCTCGGTCCCGGCAATACCCTCTGCCAGCACGACGCAGGCGTCATTGCCAGACAGGGTGACGATGCCATGCAGCAGATTTTCGACCGACACCTGCTCGCCTGCGGAGAGGAACATGGTCGATCCCGCTTTCGGGCCATGCCATTGCTGCCAGGTTTCGGGCCGCACGGTGAATTTCGTGTCGAGCTTGAGATCGCCTTTCTGGATCAGGCGAAAGGCGACATGCGCGGTCATCATCTTCGCCATCGACGCGGGCGGAATACGCGTCTCCCCGCCCTTGTCGTACAACACCGCGCCCGACGACAGGTCCTTCATATAGGCAATCGGCGCCTCGGTCGTGTAGGGCGGCGCGGCCGCGATCACCGGCTGGGCGACCAAGCCTGCGGCCAGGAGCATTGCGAGGGATTTCTTCATCGGAACAATTGCCTTCGACTGGATGGATTCGCTTGAAGCGGCCTGAAGCTATGGCTCGTCCTTAGCCATGATGGGCATATTCGCAAAGCCCTGCGCGGCGGCAGCGCGAACACCGGCCTGCGCCGCCTGCCGGGTGGTGTAGGGACCATAGCGCACGCGCCATAGTCCACCCCCCCGGCTCCACCTGCGCGCCGATCCGCTTTGCCAGCCTTTGGGCATTGGCGCGCGAGGAAAAGGCGCCGACCTGTACATAGTAGCGGCCCGGCGCCTTTTCCGGCTTAGCCGCCGCCGGCGTCACCGGGGGCGCGGCCGGCTTGAGATCAGCGGGCGCGGGGTCGAACGTCGCGCCAGGTCTCCCGGACGCTGCCGCTTTGGACGCCAGTACCTCTTTTGTCGATTGGGTTACAGGCGAGCGGGACGGCTGTAATTTTTCGCGCAGCACCTTGAGCAATGCTGGCGGACTTTCCAACCGTTCGGCTGCGCGCTGGTGGGAGCGCAGCGCGACCTGATCCTGACCGGGTGGATTGACGCGCCGCACGCGGACCGCAGCGGACGGACCGGCAAGCCCCAATTGCGCCATCGCGCCTGGAGACAGGCCAATCAGGCGATCATTGCGCATCGGCCCGCGATCATTCACGCGCGCCAGGATCGTGCGCCCGCTGTCCAGCGCCGTCACTTCGACATAGCTGGGCAGCGGAAGCGTCTTGTGCGCGGCCGTGATCGCGTCAGCCGCGAAGGCCTCGCCATTGGCCGTCTTCGCGCCCTGGCTGCCCTCCGCCATCGCGGCGGCATAGCCTACCTCATCATAGGCGGCAGGATCGGCAGGACGGTAAAGCACACCCGCCACATTATAGGCTTCGCCCAGCAGGACAGGTTGATCCTCGACCATGGCGGCAGGCTGCGCTTCAGCAATGGCGGCCATCGCGCTGAATGCCGCCGCGATCAGGGCGGCCAGCGCCTTATTGTTTGACCGCATCCGCCAGCAATCCGACCGACAAGGCGTAAAAATTCGAACAATTATAATCCAGGATCGCCCGGTAGTTGCTGGTCAACAAATAGGCAGTCTTGCCGGGGCCATCGGGTTCCAGCAAGGTCGCCATCATCGTGTCGGCCGGCCAGCGCCCGCTTTCCGGCACCAGTCCGAGCCGCCGCCACTCACCCATGGTCATCCAGCGGCTGTGACGGTTGAACACGCGGGGACAACGCGGCGGGTTGGTGCGCGCGGCGAGCGACCCGCGATTAAGCCCGGATGGCACGGATACCGCGACGCCCCATGGCTCGCCACGTCGCCAGCCGGACTGCACGAAATAGTTGGCGATCGACGCCAGGGCGTCGGCCTCGCTGGTCCAGATGTCGGCCTTGCCGTCGCCGTCGCCGTCCTTGGCCAGCCGCAGATAGACGCTGGGCAGGAATTGCGGATATCCGGTCGCCCCGGCCCAACTGCCCACCAGTCGGCTGCGCGGCACGCCATTGTCCAGCATTTTGAGCGTAGCGAGCAGTTCGGGTTCGAACAGCGTCCGCCTGCGCCCCTCCCAGGCCAGCGTCGCCAGCGAACGGATCAGATCAAAGTCGCCGGTATAGGAGCCATAATTGGTCTCATGCCCGAAAATAGCGACCATGATTTCCTCGGGCACGCCCGTTTCCGCTTCGATGCGCGCCAGCCGGGCGCGATTGGCCTGATAGGCGGTGCGGCCGCGGCTGATCCGCGCTGCATCGACATGCTTGACGCGATAGGGCTGAAAATTCGGGATCGGCGCATAGGCGCCCCCACCCGGTTGGTTCTGATCGAGTTCAATGACGCGCGGGTTGGGCGTCAGGTCTGAAAAGACGCCGTTGAGCGTCGCCTCGCTTATCCCCATTGCTCGCGCCTGCGGCCGCAGGCTTTCCAGATAGGAACGAAAGTCGCCACTAGTTTGAGCGACCGCGGGTACGGGCGTTGCAGCGCCGACCGAAGCGGTCGCAACCGCGACCCACAATGCCGAAAGAGTTGAGCGCAAAGAATCTCGCATGCGACTGTTGTTGCACAGGCCATGGCGGCCGCGAAACCCCCTATCGAACCATCGCAGCCAGAAGACGATGAACCGAGCACCATGATTTTTACGCTTGGCAACCGCGCATTCCGCGCTAGGAAGCGCGCCAGGGACAGGTGGCCGAGTGGTTTAAGGCAGCGGTCTTGAAAACCGCCGTGGGTTCACGCCCACCGTGGGTTCGAATCCCACCCTGTCCGCCAGTTTTCAGTCGGCTGCGGTCTTTTCAGGCATAATGGCCGGGTGACACTTCTTGCAAAGTGAGGGCCGAGCTTTCCACTGATACTTGGTGGTCGGCTTGGCAGACGATGGCCTGCGGATCGACTGCGTGACTCAAAAGCAGGCCGCACCGATCCGGGCCGTTCCAGATTACCGTGCCGCATACTTCCAGATGATCGGCGATCAATGTCACGCGTTCGCCTACCACTGGCAGCCACGCGCCGCTCACCAGCGCCCCATAGATGGAGATATTCCGGATCTGGACGGGCTGGCTCGTGCCCTCCCAATTGAGCATAGCCGACACTTCGGTGGCAAAACGCTGCTCGCGCCTCCGTTCTGCTCGGGCTCGACACACGGCCTGTTCCATATTCTTCTCCCGGTTCGCCCCCCGGAATAGGCACAGATTCGCGCTCGATCCTTTATGAACGCTTACGCCACGTGGTTAACGGCGCAGCAAATGTGCGCCGTTTAGAGAACATCAGGCGAGCGCGCCGTGACAATGCTTGTATTTCTGCCCCGAACCACAGGGGCAGGGCGCATTGCGGCTGATGTCCATATTGGTGAAGTCTTCGCCCGCCACCGGCGGCGCAGGCGCGCGCGGGATGGTCGTCGTTATGCTGCCCGTCTGCCCAGCATCGATATCGGCGCTATTATCCTCGCCCGAAAACGGGTCGATATGCGTCGTGATGAAATCCGGCAATACGGGAAGCGCATAATCCTCCATCGGCGGCTGCTCCATCCGGAACTGCACGCGGGCGATCGACCCGGTCACATCCTCGCGGATATTTTCCAGCATCCGCTCGAATAGCGCGAAGGCTTCCTGCTTATATTCGTTGATCGGCGTCTTTTGCGCATAGGCGCGCAAATGGACGACCTGACGCAGCGCGTCGAGCGTGGAAAGATGCTCCTTCCAATGATGATCGAGACTTTGGAGCAGGATCGATTTTTCGATCATGTGCCAATCGGCCGCGTCGATTTCCTTGACCTTCTCGGCAACCGCAGCGTCCGCCATCGCGACCAGCCGCTCCTCGATCATTTCGGGATCGACCGCGTCCTCGGCGAGCCACGCGTCAAAGTCTGGCTCCAGCCCCAAAATCTCCGCAGTGCGGGCCTTCAGTCGCTCCATGTCCCATTGTTCGGGATAGGTGCCGGGCGGGCAGGATGCGCCGACCAGGTCGTTGACCGTTTCGTGCCGCATATCAGTGACGACATCGTCCACCGTATCGGCATCCATGATGTCGCTGCGCTGTTCGTAGATGACCTTGCGCTGGTCGTTCATCACGTCGTCATATTCGACGACCTGCTTGCGGATGTCGTAATTGCGCGCCTCGACCTTCTTCTGCGCGGTCTCGATCGCCTTGCTGAGCCATTTGGATGGCGGCAGCGCCTCTCCGTCCTCCAGGTTGGAACGGATCATCTTGGCGAACATCGTGTCCGGGCCGAAGATGCGCATCAGGTCATCGTCAAGGCTGAGGTAGAAGCGCGACAGGCCCGGGTCGCCCTGACGACCCGAACGGCCGCGCAGCTGATTGTCGATGCGCCTGCTTTCGTGCCGCTCGGTCGCCAGCACGAACAAGCCGCCGGAATCCAGCACCTCCTGCTTCTCGACTTCGATCTCCGCTTCAATCCGGGCGATGGCCGCGTCGCGGTCTGGACCTTCGGGCATGTCGCGCAGTTCGTCCTCGACGCGCATCTCCAGATTGCCGCCCAGCTTGATGTCGGTGCCACGACCCGCCATGTTGGTCGCAATCGTCACGGCGCCCTTGCGGCCCGCCTGGGCGACGATATGCGCTTCGCTTTCATGGAATCTGGCGTTGAGCACCGCATGCTTGACGCCTTCCTGATTAAGGAATTCGGACAGCATTTCCGATTTCTCGATCGACACGGTGCCGACCAGCACGGGCTGACCCTTTTCGGCATGGACCTTGATGGTCCGGGCGATGCCGCGAAACTTGTCTTCCAGATTCTTGTAGAACGTATCTTCTTCATCCACCCGCTGCACCGGCCGATTGGTCGGGATGGTGACGACGTTCATCTTGTAGATTTCATAAAATTCCGTCGCTTCGGTCGCAGCGGTGCCCGTCATGCCCGAAAGCTTGGGATACATGCGGAAATAATTCTGGAAGGTGATGGAAGCGAGCGTCTGGTTTTCCGGCTCGATATTGACGCCTTCCTTCGCCTCCACCGCCTGGTGCAGGCCATCGGACCAGCGGCGCCCATCCATCATGCGACCGGTGAATTCGTCGATGATGACGACCTTGCCGTCCTTGACGATATAGTCGATGTCGCGGCGGAACATGACGTTCGCGCGCAGCGCCTGGTTCACATGATGGACGACGGCGGTATTTTCGAAATCATAGAGGTTGGCGCCCTGCAACAGCCCGGCCTGCTCCAGCAACCGCTCGATCTTTTCCGTGCCGTCTTCGGTCAGCGTGACGCTACGCTGCTTCTCGTCCTTCTCATAATCAGCGTCCGTGACCTGCTTCACGATCGCATCGACCGCTACATAGAGCTCGGACTTGTCGTCCGTCGGCCCGGAGATGATAAGCGGCGTGCGCGCTTCGTCGATCAGGATCGAATCCACCTCATCGACGATCGCGTAATTAAACGGGCGCTGGACCATCGACCCGCGGTCGAACTTCATGTTGTCGCGCAGATAATCGAAGCCGAGTTCATTATTGGTCGCATAGGTGATGTCGGCCTCATAGGCCGCGCGCCGCTGGTCCTCGGACAGGTTGGGCACGATAACCCCCGTGGTCAACCCAAGGAAGCGATAGACCTGGCCCATCCAATCGCAGTCGCGGCTGGCAAGATAGTCGTTCACCGTGACGACGTGGACGCCCTTGCCCTCCAGCGCATTGAGATAGGTGGCCAGTGTCGCCACCAGCGTCTTGCCCTCGCCCGTGCGCATTTCGGCGATCTCGCCGCGATGCAGGACGATGCCGCCCACCATCTGCACATCGAAATGCCGCATGCCAAGAACGCGCTTCGACGCTTCGCGCACGGTGGCGAAGGCTTCGGGCAGCAGGTCGTCCAGCGTCTCGCCCGCCGCCAGCCGTTCGCGGAAACGGACCGTTTGCGCGACCAGATCTTCATCGCTCAGCGCTTCGATTGATGGCTCGAAGGAAGCGATCCGCTCGACGATCTTGCCCAGCGACTTGACATAGCGTTCGTTGGACGATCCGAAAATGGATTTGGCGAGTGCGCCGAACATGAGCTCTCCCTGAGCGAAAAGACAAAAGGGCGCAACAAGCCACGCCGCAAACAATTGAGCGGCAAATAGGCATCGGCCGGGCGCGCGTCAATTCGGCGTGGGCCTACGGGATACTAAATGCCTGTCAGCCCTGCATGTTTCGACGCGCTTCAGCCTCGCGCAATACCTCTGCCCAGCGCTGGGCGATCTGCGTCCGCCCATAGTGCGCGTTGAGGTGCGCCTGTCCGGCCGCCAGGCGGTCCCGTTCGCCTGCCCAGTCAAGCGCATAGCGGGCAAGCCCCGCCTGCCAGTCGTCCAACACGATGAAAGGCCGCAATTCCTCGTAGGATTCGATCGAATCCGCGATGACGCCGAGCCCCGCCATCATCGCCGTCGCCGGCCGGTTAATGGATTTGCCCGCGGTATAATCATTTTGCGGCACTGGGATGACGGCGACACGATGGCGGCGCAGGGCATGCGGGAAGCTTGCCAGCGCCCATGGGATATAATGATGCGGAATGCCCCAGTGCATCGATGCCCTGCGGTATAGGGCAGGCTTGTTGCTGATGATCGTGAGTGTCACGGGATGCCGCGTCGCGAAGCGCTCAAGCTCCGCAATCCGATCGTGCAATTGGCATAAACCCGCGATCCCGGGCATATTGTTGCCAAACCACACGCAATGCAGCGCATCGCCATGCCGGGCGAGAAAGTCGTCGAGCTGCCCGAGCCGCCACCTGTCGATCACCGACAACCGCACCGCATGCCCGGACATGTCGTCCAGCATGTCCGGGACGATCCGCACGCGATCGCTGATTTCAGGGACCGACTGAATCAGCAGACGCCCCATCCGCTCTGTCGGAACCGTCACCAGGTCCGCGCAGCCCAACAGATGGTTGGTGCGCAGGCTATGGCGCGCGGATTTCTTGCAGCGATTATTGGCGAAACGATTGTCGCAAATGTCGAATACCAGGCTGGATCGCGCGGCAGCCGCTGCCTTCGCGACCTTCATCGCGCCTCGGCCGAAAGCTTTGGAAATGACGACGACGTCATAACCGATCGGTCGACGAAGCAGGGGATAGCGCGCGACGCCCAGACCTGCTTCGCGCAGCGCAGCCAGGGGCTCCAGAACCCGCAGCCTGATACTTGCCTTGCGCGGGGAAAAGCGCTTGGCATAAAAGGCGAAACGGCCCCCGCCGACATGCGTCATATCCAGTGCGACCCTATCATCTATCAACTCTGACAAGCATGACGCCGCCGTCGACGCAAGTCCGCAGTCGCATCGCCATTTAGCGACGGCACGGGCTGGCTTTCGGTCGGTACGCATTCTATGGCGACGCCATGGACAGATCGCCCCTCGCCCCAGCCACCTTTCCCTCCCTTCCAGCCATTGCCGGGGTCACGCTGCGCACCGCTCGTGCTGGCTACAAGGCATGGGAGCGCGCTGACCTGACCTATGTCGAACTGGAGGCAGGTACGGCGGTTGCCGGTGTCACGACTCAAAGCAAATGCCCATCGCCGGAAGTCGAATGGTGCCGCGACGCCATCCCATTGGGGGCCGCGCGCGCGCTGGTGGTCAACGCCGGCAACGCCAACGCCTTTACCGGTAGCCGCGGCCGCGCAGCCGTGGAAGCGATCGCCGCCAAGGTCGCCAATCATCTGGATTGCCTGCCGTCGGACGTGTTCATTTCCTCGACGGGCGTCATCGGTGTCCCACTGCCCGTAGAAAAGGCAGAAGCCGGTCTTGAAGCCGCCTTCGCCGCAGCGCCGTGTGGCTGGGAGCAGGCCGCGATCACCATCGGAACCACGGATACCTATCCCAAGGGCGCGAACACCAGCGCAATGATCGGCGACAGGCGGGTGACTTTGGTCGGGATCATCAAGGGATCGGGCATGATCGCGCCGGACATGGCGACCATGCTGGGCTACATCTTCACCGACGCCACCATTGAACCGGCGCTGTTGCAGCAAATGCTGACGGCCGCGAACACACGCACATTTTCCTGCATCACGGTCGACAGCGACACCTCGACCAGCGACACGGTGCTTGCCTTCGCCACAGGAAAGGCCGGCCATCCCGCGCTGCGTTCAATGGACGATCCGGGCGCGGATGCCTTTGCCGCGGCGCTGGCCGACCTCTGCCGCCAATTGGCGCACCTTGTCGTGCGCGACGGCGAGGGCGCGACCAAATTTATCGAAATCCGCGTCGAAGGCGCCACCAGTGACGACAGCGCCCATCGCATCGGCTTGTCGATCGCCAACTCACCCCTCGTCAAAACCGCGATAGCGGGCGAGGATGCCAATTGGGGGCGCGTGGTCGCCGCCATCGGCAAGGCCGGCGAACCCGCCGATCGGGACCGGCTTTCCATCCGCTTCGGCGCAACCCAGGTCGCTACCAACGGTTTGGCCGTCGAGGGCTATGACGAAGCACCGGTCGCCGCGCATCTGAAAGGGCAGGAGATCGAAATCGGCGTCGATCTGGGGTTGGGCGAAGGCCGGGCGACCATCTGGACCTGCGATCTGACGCACGGCTATATCTCCATCAACGCGGACTATCGCAGCTGATGCTTTTGGATCTGCACGAACCCGTTGTTGCGCTGATGCGGCAAGTTGCCCGCGACGTGGTCATGCCACGTTTCCGCAACCTGGCTGCCGATGAGATCGCCGAAAAGGCGGCGGATGATTTCGTCACCATCGCCGACAAGGAGAGCGAATTGCGGCTGTCCGAAGGATTGAGCGCGATCCTGCCGGAGGCTGGCATCATCGGTGAGGAAGCCTGCGCGGCCGATCCCGCCATATTGGACTGCGCGGGCGAAGGTTTGAACTGGATCATCGATCCGATCGACGGCACCGGCAATTTCGCAGCTGGCAATCCGCCTTTCGGGATCATGGTTGCTCTCGCCGACGCGGGCACGACCCTGGCGGGTTGGATCTTAGATCCCCTGACCGGTCGGCTATGCCACGCACTGTTGGGCGGCGGCAGTCATATTGACGGGCAAGCCGTTCGCGCGAAAGAGAGCGGCGGTGACCTGCCGATCGCAGCGCTCGCAGTCTATTTCATGACGGCTGAGGAGCGGGCGGACATTCAAAGACGCGCCGAGGGTGCCTTTGCCGTGGTGGACATTCCCCGCTGCGCCGCCGAACAATATCCCCGGCTGGTGCTTGGCCAGAATGACGTCTCCGTTTTCGCGCGCACCCTGCCTTGGGATCATGCCGCCGGCACATTGTTCGTCAATGAAGCGGGCGGCTGCTGCCAGCGGCTGGACGGCACGCCCTATGTCGTAGGCGATCTGCGCCGGGGCCTGCTGGGTGCATCCTCTCCCCGCCTCTGGGAGCAGGCGGCGCGCCAATTGTTCGGCTGAATCACGACAGCAAATGCGACAGCTGCAACGGCTAGCCGAACAGTTGGCAGTCCGCGCGCAACTGTCGCACTCGCTGTCCACGCCCATGAAAAAAGCCGCGCCGTCAAAGCGTTGACGGCGCGGCTTTCTACCCAGCCGACACGCGGCGGAGCGCCGCGTATCAGAGCATCACAGGACGCTTTCGATCCAGCCCTTGAGCGCGCTCTTGGGGGCGGCGCCGACCTTGGTCGCGCTGACTTCGCCATTTTTGAACAGGATCATGGTCGGAATCCCGCGCACGCCATATTTGCCCGGAGCGTCAGGATTTTCGTCGATATTGATCTTGGCGATGGTGACCTTGTCGCCCAGTTCCTCGGAGATTTCCTCCAGGGCCGGGCCGATCATCTTACACGGGCCGCACCATTCCGCCCAGAAATCGACCAGCACCGGCTTGTCGGCGGCGATCACGTCCTGCTGAAAGCTGACATCGGTAACTGCCTTGGTGGCCATGGGTAAATCTCCTTTGCTTGGCGCAATATCTAGGATGACGGAGCCGCCGGCTCAACGGGCGGGAGCGGCAAAATTCCCTGCGCACCGACAAAGCCCGGCTTGTGCGCTGCGAGCAGCGCTGGCGGCAGGGTGATGAGCCGCGGAACGCTGGTGTAGAGCAATCCGGCCTCGATTTGGCGGCCGGGAAAGATCACGCCAAGCGCGGCGGCATAGGCCGCCATCTGGCGCAGGTGGGAGGTCGGCACGTCCGCCAGCGTCGATGGCGCGACGCGCCCCGTCTTGAAATCGACGAACTGCACCCGATCCGCCGCGACACACAGGCGGTCCACCGTACCGGCGATGACCGCCTCCCCCACCACCGCCGCAATCGGCGCTTCGGCGAGCGCGCCAGGGCCAAATAGATCAGCGAAGTCCGGCGCGTCGATCACCCGCAATGCCTGGTCGATCAACTGCTGGCGCTCGTCTGCGTCGATGAGCCCTCGTTGCGCCAGCCAGCGGTCGGCGGCGAATGCACGCTGATTGGCGCCCAGGCCAGGCAGTCGTTCGAACAAGGCATGCAACAACCGGCCTTTCTCGGCCGCCGCGCGCATCGCGGGAGTAGGCGGAGGATAGGGAACATCATCCTCCACCTGAGCAGAGGGCGCCAGCGGCCGCGGGGGCCTGGCTTCGGCGGGCGCGGCCTGCCGCAGCCAAGACGGCATGTCGGTAGCCAGATCGGCAGGCGCATCCTCGACAGCCGCGTCCTTGGAGGGCAATTGCTCCGCCCCGCGCCAGCGCCGGGCAGCGCCCCATAAGGGGTCAGCCTCCCACTGCGCGCCCAGCGATATCATCGCCCCTTCGACAGCGGCAAACCAGCTTTCCGGCTTGACCTCGCCTTTGGCGCGCGGCCCCAGCGATCCTGCAACGACGAGCTTTTCCTCCGCCCGGGTGAGCGCCACATAGAGAAGCCGCCAATGCTCCTCGCGCTCGATTTGAGCCGCCTCCTCTGCCACATCCCCGATGGGCCCTTGCCGCTCCGCTTTGCGCGGCGGCAGGATGGGGAGGCCATTCCACTCCAGCATGTCGGCGCGATTGCCCGCATCGGGGTCCAGGCACGCATCGGCCAGGATGACGATCGGCGCTTGCAATCCCTTCGCGCCATGCACCGTCAGCAGCCGCAGCATATCCCCCTGCCCCGCCGCGTCGCGCACGATCTCCACCTCGCCCCGGTCGAACCAGTCGATGAAGCGCTGGAGCGAGGGATGATCGTCCTGTTCGAATGCAAGCGCTGCGTTGAGCAATTCCTCAATCGGGTCGGCGGCTTCCGCGCCGAGCCGTGCGATCAGCTTGCGCCGGCCATCCATCGGCCCCGACACTATCGCTTCCAGATAGCGGTAGGGCGTCGAGAAGTCCGCCACCGCCAGCAGATTCCGCAAAGGCCCGAGCGCCTCATCGTCCAGCGTCTGGTTCAGATGCCGCCACAGCCCCGTTCGGCGCCCAACCAGCCGGTTCATCAACTCGTCCTGGGTCCAGCCGATCAAGGGGGATACAAGCAGGGACGCCAGGTTGAGTTCGTCCTCCGGCTGAACCGCGAACCGCAAGGCCGCCAGCAAGTCGCGCACCGCGATCGGCGCGTTGAGGCGCAGCCGGTCAATACCCGCAACCGCCACCTGCTCCTCATAAAGCCGCGCGACGATCAGTCGTGCCAGTTCGCTGCGCCGACGCACCAGGATCATGATATCGCCCGCCCGCACCGGACGGCCTCGGCTTTCCAGCATGACGCCGTTGTCAATCCACTGCTTTATCTGCCGCGCGATCCGCTGCGCCAGCACGCGCTCCTGATCGTCAGCCCAATCCTCCTCGCCGTCCGCATCCTCGGTCATGTTGGCGACAACCGGCTTCCACAACGTCACTTCGCCCGGATGGCGATTGGCGCTGTCATGATGGACCTCGCCCGCCTCCAGGCCGAGCCGCTCGGCACGCAGCGTGGCGATGGTGCGATCCACCACATCCAGTACCGCCGGCGTCGAACGGAAACTACGGTCGAGCGACAGGCTGTGAAAATCGTGACCTGCATCCATCGCATCGCGTTGGAACAACAATTGCGCAGCCGCGAAATTCTGGGGACTGGTGCCCTGAAATCCGAAAATAGCCTGCTTGAAATCGCCGACCGTGAACACGGTCCGAACCTTGTCGCCCTTTGCCCCTGCGCCGCTGAAAAATTCCTCCGCCAGCGTCCGGACGATCCGCCACTGCGCGGCATTGGTGTCCTGCGCTTCATCGACCAATATATGGTCGATCCGCTGGTCCAGCTTGTAACGTATCCATTCGGCGATGCCGGGCTGCTCCAGCAGCGCGGCCGTACGCGCGATCAGGTCATCGAAATCGACCGCGCCGGCCAGGCGTTTGGCGGTCGCATATTCGCGGGCATAGGCGCGCCCGGCATGAAGCGCCTGAGCGAGCAGCGCGGCGTAATCGGCGCGCAGCTTGAGCGCGATCAGCTCGCCGCACCGGCTGTGCAACCGCGCCGCCATCTCGCCATAGCCGTCAATCGGCGGCACCCAGCCCCTGGCATCGATGATGTCGCCATCCGCCTTCGCCCAGGCGCGATGCAATTCGATCAGGCCCGCAGCGCGGCCCGCCGGATCGAGCGCCCGCCAGGCGGCGATGCGGTCGCACCGTTCCAGCCCGCGCCCCTTGCCCCAATCGGCATTGGCGCGCACGATCCAGTCGAGCGCCCGCATATCGAATATGTCGTCGCGGCACTGGTCGGCCAACCATTGGTCCACGTCACCATCCGGCAGCCCCAATTCGGCAGCGATCCATGGTGCAATGTGGGCAGGCAAGCCGCCCAGCGCCTCGCCCCGTGCCGCACAGCGCATCAGAAAAGCTTCCGCGCCGCCTTCGCCCAAGCGCAGGCTGAGCGACTGGAGCGCTGTCATGAGCGGGTCGTCGCCCTCTTCCTGCGCGCGCACCACCACGTCCGCCAGCGTCTGGCGGGCAAGGGCCGATTGCTCGCGCTGATCCAGCGGCCGAAAGCCCGGCGCCAGTTCAGCCTCCAACGGAAAGGCTGTCAGCAATTGCTGACAAAAGCCATGAATCGTCTGAATGCGCAGGCCACCGGTGGACTCCAGCACCTCGGCGAACAGGCGCCGGGCATGATCCTGCATCTGCGGGCCATGATCCTCACCCAGCGCCATCAGGTCTGCCGCCAGCGCGGGGCCATCCATCTGGACCCACGCCGCCAGCCGATCATGGATGCGATCGGCCATTTCGGCCGCCCCCGCCTTGGTGAAGGTCAGGCAGAGGATATTCTCCGGCCGCACCCCCTGGAGCAGCAGGCGAAATACACGCGCGGTAAGGACATGGGTCTTTCCCGTCCCCGCCGATGCCGAAAGCCACACATGGGCGTCAGGTCCGGCAGCCCGTGCCTGATCGCCGAGCAATTTCTGAAGCGCGCGCGCCTTACCCATCGTCGCGGCCATACCATTCCTCCAGCCGCATCAACTGGTCATAATCGCCATAGTTGGCGACTTCGGGATTGAGCTGCGCCACGAAGGGCGCACTGCCCAGCAGATAGTCATTCGCCAGCCCTTCGAAATGGGCGTGGGCATGCGCCGTGAATTCCTGCGTGATGATCTTGTCGCGTTTTCCCAGCGGATCGACCGGCCGTTCCCGATATCCGAACTGGTCCCCCTTTTTGGCGAGCGACCAATATTCAAAGTCGCCGGCCACGGGCGCGGGGCCCAGTCCGTCGAAGCCGCCCATTTCCGCGATCACGCCAAGCAGCCCCAGTTGAAGCGAGAAGCCTGCCTTCACCTGCCGCGCGCTGGGCGGCTTGCCCGTCTTGTAATCGATGATGCCGATCCGACCATCCGCCAGCCGGTCCAGCCTGTCGGCCTTGCCCATCAGCGTGACCCCCGCGACGTCAGCACGGCCTTCCTGTTCCACCGATATGATGGTCCGCCCTTCCGACTTGTCGCGCGCGACCTCCGCCGCGATCCAGCGGATCGATTCGATCAGGCGCGGTTGCCACAGAGCCTTGAGCAGCGGGTGAACTTCCGGCTGATCGAACATGGCGCGCGCGCGCACTTCCAGGTCGGTGGGATCAAGCGTACCGGCCTCCGCCCAGCGTTGCAGAACCTCATGGACGGCGGTGCCGCGCCAGGCCGGGCCGGCGTCGGCGTCTACGGGATCGAGTCGCGCCAGGCGCAGAATGCGGCGCGCATAGAAAGCGAAGGGGTCGGCCTTGAGCCGGTCGACATCGGTCACCGGAATGACATGGGGCCGCACGGCTATCGGCGGGGATGGCGCGGGACGCCTGGCTGGGCCGTAAACCAACGGCGCATCGATGGCCCGCGCCATCGCCGCATAACGATCTGCGGTCTTCCACTGCGGCCCTGCCATCGCTTTCAGGCGCAGCCACAGGCGCGATGCCACGGCCGGCCCGCCGCTGCCGCGCCGCGCGCGGGTGATGAGCACGCGCGGTGCGCCCAACGCGCCCGCAAAATCATGCGCGGCCAGCCCGATCCGTGTTTCCAGTCCCGGCAGGCCCAGGTCACGCCGGATGCGCGGGGCGAGCCAGGGGTCCGGCGCGGGCAAGCCGGGCCAAACGCCTTCGTTAAGCCCACCCAGGATCATGACATCGGCCTGAGTCAGGCGCGCCTCAATAAGCCCCAGGATCGAAAGCCGTGGGTGCCCGCCTTGCGGAGGGCGCACGGAAAGACCGCGCAGCATATCGTCAAGCAATGCCGGCAGCGCGCGCGCATCGGCCTGACGCGGCCCCTCCGGCGCTGCTGACTCCATGTCCGCGAACAGATCAGCGGCGGCATGACCATGATGACCCGCCCAGATCGCTTCCGCCGACAATAGGCTGGCCGCTTCTCGCAACGCAGCGAGTTGCCCTGCAAGACCGGTGGTGGTGGCGAAAGCCGTTTCCAGCGGCTCCAGCAACGCCCGGGCGGTCGGCCACCAGGCGCGCACCTGATCGCGCAGCGTCCGCTGCCGGTCGTCGTCACGGGCGCGCAGCACCAGGTCTATGCCGTGCAGCCCGGCCTGCGGGCGCGGTCCGCGCAGCAGCAGGTCGAGCCCGCGCACCCCGTCCAGCCAGGCGATCCGCGCATCGCCCCGCATCACCAGCGGATGTTTCAGCAACGTCAGCAGCGGCACGGGAGCGAACCGCTCGGCCACCGCTTGGGCCATCGCAATCAGCAGCGTCCCGGGCGGCAGGCGCGACAGGGGTTGCCCGGCGCTGTCATCCGCGTCGATCCCCCAGCGGCGGAGATGCGCCGATACGCGGGTTGCCAACTGCCGATCCGGCGTCACCAGCGCTGCCGTGCGTGCCGGCGTTTCCAGAACTTCGCGCAGGGCGATAGCGATCGCCTGCGCCTCCTCACCCGGCGTCGCGACTTCCAGCGCTTCGACGCCCGCCAGAGATCGGTCGGCGGTCTTGAGGTCGCGCCAGCGACTGGTGAGCCGCGGCGGCAGCATCGCGTTGGAGATATTGCGCCCGCGCACGGCGCGCGCATCATGTTCGCTGCCCCAGCGCCACTGCGCGACATCGTCGCGGGTTGCGCTCATGCGGTCGAGCAATTGCTTGAGCGCATATTGCGGATGGCTTTCATGGCCGGGTACGCGCTGCCCGGTTGCAGGGTCGGGGTCGAACGGGCCGATCGCATCCCAGGCATCGGCATCCATATGCTGGTCCAGTCCGGCGAACACCACCATGCCGTCGGGCATTTCAGCGATGCAGCGGAGCAGGCGGGCAATCGCCGGCGCCGTGGTCGAAATGCCAGCGGTGACCACGGGACCGGAAGGCGGGTGCAGCGCCCATCGGGCCGTAAGCCGATCGAACAGCCGGTTGCGCCGGTCGGCAAGGTCGATGCAACCGATCCGCGCCAGTTCGGCGGGCCAGCGCGTGATCAGTATCTCGAACAGGGTCAAAGACACTTGCCAGTGGCGTGACAGGTCTGCGGAAAGGTCAATATCCCGCAGCGCGCGGGGTGAAATGCGCTCCACCTGCATCTGGTCCAGCACGGCGCCGAGGGCCTGGCCCAGCTGGAGCGCCTGCCCCGCATCCACCTCCGGCCGCACGTCCTGCACCATGCGCGCCAGCAGCATCTGACGGCGCATCGGATCAATGGCGGGCGGTATAGGCTCCTCTTCGCCCAGCGGGTCCAACGCGCCGCCGACCTGTTCGCCCAGATCGGGATCGCCGATCGCGATCAGGCGTGGAAGCAGCAGTCCCCCGCCCGATTGCCGCACGAATGCGTCCCGCACCGCGCGAATGGCGCGGTTGTTGGGCAGCAGCACCATGGCTTGCGCCAGCGCCATCACATCGCCACGATGCTGCGCGAGCAGCCCTGTCACCAGGGCATCGGCAAAGGCGCGATGCGCCGGGATGGTGAACAGGGCCGGCCGGCTGCGCTCACCCATAAGCGAGCGTGGATTCCACCACGGGGATCGCCGCGGGCGTGCCGACGTCGAACCACAATCCCTGGTGCGATACGCCATAGAGACGACCCGCCGCGATAGCGCGGTTCCAGAAGATATTCGTGGAAAAGACGTCGCTCGGCGGATCGACCAGCAATGCGGGAGACAGGATCTGGATACCGATATAGACGAAAGGCGCGACATGGCCTTCGCGCCGGCGGGTCAGCCTGCCGTCCGCGTCCATCCTGAAGTCACCCATGCCGCTATGGCAATAGGCGCGGGCCTGCGGCACAAGCAGCAGCAACGCATCCATGCGCGCAGGATCCCACACGCGGCGCATCATGGCGAAGGTTTCCGCCGGGCCATCGACCCAGAAATTGTCGCTGTTGACGCAGAAGAAGGGCTGATCGCCGAGCAATGGCTTCGCCTTCATGAGGCCGCCGCCGGTTTCCAGCAGCTGCGCGCGCTCATCGGAAACGGTGAACTCCATCCCGCAGCGGCGCGCCTTCAGATGGGCTTCGACCGTGTCAGCGAGATAATGGACATTCACCACCACCTTGCGAACGCCCCCGGCTTCCAGCCGATCGAGCGCGTGATCCATCAGAGGCTTGCCGGCCACCTTGACCAAAGGTTTGGGGCGCGTTGCGGTAAGGGGGCGCATCCGCTTGCCCAGCCCCGCCGCCATCAGCATCGCCGTGTCCATCATGGTCGCCGCCTTATGCCAACGCGTAGGCTTCAAGCGCGCTATGCCGCTTTTCCGCCGGAATATTCTGCGCGAACCATGAAGCGACCGGCGCCAGCGCAGGATGGGCGAGATCGCGCTCCAGCAGGCTCCACATGCGCGGCAGATAGGACAGATAGCGCGGCTTGCCATCCCGCTTCCACAAACGTGTGAAGATGCCGATGATCTTGGCGTTGCGCTGCGCGCCAAGCACGGCGTAGGCCGCGTCGAAATCCGCTGGCGGCGACGCGATGGCGCGATAATGATCGAGCATCGCAGCCTCCACCGCCGGCGGGACGTCGCGCCGCGCATCCTGCAACAGGGATACAAGGTCATAGGCGGGGTGGCCGACCAGGGCATCCTGGAAATCCAGCAGCCCAAGGCCATGCGACGTCGGATCGTCGATCAGCATGATATTTTCCGCATGATAGTCGCGCAGGACAGTGACCGGCGCGCTGACCGACCGTTCGATCAGGGGCAGCACCTGATCCCACACGCCGACATAGGCATCGACATCGACCGAAAGGCCAACGGCGGGGCAGTAATATTCGGTCAAAAGCCCCGTTTCGCGCTGGTATACGGCGCGGTCATAGGGCGGCAGGTCGGCTGGCGGCAGTCGGTGCAGTTCCGCCAGCAGATCGACCGCGCGCGTATAGACGGCCAGTTCATCGCCCGGATGCACATCCAGATGCTCCTTGACGCGCAGGTCGCCGAAATCCTCGATCAGCACCAGGCCGCGCTCCAGATCGCGCGCCAGGATGCGCGGTGCGGCAAATCCGTCCTGCCGCAACCGTTCGGCAATCGCAATGAAAGGGCGCGGGTCTTCCTGCGGCGGCGGAGCGTCCATCAACACGGCCTGCCCGCCAGACCTGACAACGCGGAAGTAGCGGCGGAAGGATGCGTCGCATGCCAAAGGCAGGATCGCGGCCTCCCCCCACCCTGCCTGGGCGAGAAAAGCGGGAGCGGCAACGGGCGGGATCAAATCTGGGACCATCGATCCGTCCAAGCGTCCGGCACGTCCGCTGTCAAGCGTCGCGCGCCATCCTCCAATATCTCTATGGTGAGGCGCAGGCTGTGCGGCCAGAGCGAGGTTCCCAGCCGATCGGGCCATTCGATCAACAGCAGGCCGTCCATCAAATAGTCGCCCAGCGCCAGCTCGTCGGCTTCCGCCACATCGTCCAGCCGGTAAAGATCGACATGCGTCACCGGCACCCTGACTTCGGGCACATCATAGGGTTGAACGATCGCGAAACTCGGGCTCGGCGCTTCGCCTTGCAGGCCGAGCGCCTCAAGCAAGCCGCGCGCCAGCGTGGTCTTGCCCGCGCCAAGCCCGCCCTCCAGCGCGATCACATCACCGATGCGTACGTGCCGGGCAAGGTGTCGACCGAAAGCGACCATTGCCGACTCGTCGGGGAGATCGACCGCCAGGTCAGCCACGGGGTAGTTCGATCAGGATCATCGTCCCCTGCCCTTTCTTTGATACAAGCTCCAGCGTCCCGCCATGCGCCTGCACCAATTGGCGGGCCAGGGGCAGACCCATGCCTGCCTTGGCACCGCTACGCGCCTGTTCCGCCCGCACCAGCGGCTCGAAAATAGCCCGCTGACGCTCGGTCGGAATGCCCGGTCCATTATCAGAAATGACGATGCGCGCCCGATCGGCCGTGCCATCGCCATGCAGCAGGATGCGCGCGCCCCGGCTGCAATAGGTCAATGCGTTCTCAAGCAGATGGTCGATACATTGGCCGATCCGCCGTTCGTCCCCGCGCACTACGCCCACCGCTGGCGTGAGGTCGAGCGCCAGGTCCATACCCTTCGCCACCGCCTCTGCCCGCAACCGTTCGACGCGCGCGCGGGCCAGATCGCCAAGATCGAGCGGAAGCCGCTCGATCGGCAAGGTGCCCGCTTCGCTTTGCGTCAGGTCCAGCACATTGTCGATCAGCATCGACAGGCGGCCGGTGCTCTGCAGGATCCCCGAGACATAGTCCTTGGCCGGTTCAGAAAGTTCGCCCGCATAGCCCGCGCTCATCATTTCGGCGAAACCCGCGATGGTCGTCAGCGGCGTGCGCAGTTCATAGCTCATATTCGTGACGAAGGCCGTCTTGATCTTGTCCGCCTGTTCCAGCGCCTCATTGCGGTCGCGCAGCACCTGTTCGACCCGGCGGCTGTCCGTCACGTCCAGCATGGTGAACAGGGCGTTGCCATCGGGCAGCGGAATGGCTGCGAATTCGAAAATGCGGCCATCGGCAAAGCCGACATGCCCCATGCGCTGCTTACGTTCCACGGTGGCGGCCCGCACCAGTTCGCGCACCAGATTGCCTTGTTCGGGCTTGGCGAGGCGGGATTGCACGTCGCGCATCAGATCGTCGATGCGCGGATGAGTGGCGAGCAATTCCTCGCTCGCGCCCCAGATCGTGCGAAAACGGCTGTTCCACATTTGCAGGCGGCCGTCAGCGGCAAAGACACCAATGGATTCGAACAAATTATCGAAGGTGGCGGTCCGCACCCGCAACAGCGTGTCGCGCGCGCTCGACAATTGGACCTGTTCGGTACGGTCTTCAAAAATCAGGAGCAGCCCACCATCGGGAAGCGGCTGGGCGTAGACGCGCAAATGCGTGCCGTCCTGAAGCAGCCAATTCTCCTCCACCGGTTCAGGCGAGAGGAACCAGTCACGCCGTTCGGATCGCCAGGCCGGAAAATCGCGATGCTCAGGCAAGCGGCGGGCGTCGCGCATCTGGTCGAGGACACGTTCGAAAACCGGCGCATCCGCCAGAGCCTCCTGCCGCAGGCCAAAGAGGCTCATGAAGGGCTGGTTCCAGAAGCGCAGCATACGGTCGGGACCAAAGCGCGCGACGCCCGCAGACAAACGGTCCAGCAGGTCACGCTGCGCGGCTTCAAGCCGCCGACCCTCGACTCGCGCCTGCTCCAGTTCATGCTGATCGACCGCGTAGCCGGCTATCCCCGCATCGCCCAACGGCACGTCGACGACCCGCATCATCCGGCGCTCGCCGTCGATCGTGGCCGGCACCATGCGTTCGACCAGCTGGTCGCGTGCCATCGCATCGGCCGCAGCCGCTTCCGGCGGGACGCCACCTACGGATTCGACCAGCTCGATGCCTTGGGTGATGACATCGGCAGCGTCCTGGGCATCGACAGCGCGGACATAGGCGCTGTTGACAAGGCTGAGCCGCAGGTCGGGGGTACGATGCCACATCGGAAAGGGCGCCGCTTCCACGAGCCCGGCAAGCGCCTCCAACGCATCACGCAGTTGCGCAACCTGGCTTCGAAGGGACTGAATTTCGGCCTGGCTGTCGGTTGCATCAAAAATCCACAGCAGAACGCCGCCGCTTTCCGCAAGCTCAGGGCCGGCGGGCGCGCCGCGCACAAGCAGCAAGCGAGTCGAATCGATGCCGCGAACGGGCAGAGCGAAGCTTTTGCCGGCGCGTTGGGCGGCAGCGATGACTTGAGCGAGCGCATGCGCATCTTCCGGCTCGATCCCGCCATCTTCAGCGGTCAGTTCCGAAAGGAAATTGGGCGCGCGGGTGCGGCCAAGCCATTTGGCCAGCCTGTCCGCAGCCTCCAGCCGGCCGTCGGGGTGGACGATAACCGGCGCCGCCGGGGCCGACGCAAGCAGCATGGTCAAACGGTCGAGCTTGCCTTGCGACTGCGTTCCTTCCCGGCGCATACGCTGGCCGCTCATCATCGCCCAGATGGCCGCGCCCAGCCATAGGGCCAGCACGATCCCCAAAATCATGGCCGCGACAGGCGAGAGCGTCGTCATAGGCGCTTGCCCACCATGTGCAGAACCTGCCTGTCTCTCATCATAAGTGCCACCGACCTAACGCAGATCGCGCATGGCGGGAAGCGGTTGGCTCAAAGATTCACAGGCAGAATGATGATCGCTGAACGGAAAAGGGGGCGGCGTTTCAGCCTCCCCCTTTCGGTGTCGGTCTTAGTAGCGGTAGTGATCGGGCTTGAACGGGCCTTCGACCGGCACGCCGATATAGTCGGCCTGCTTCTGGCTGAGCGTGGACAGCTTGACGCCCAGCTTTTCGAGGTGAAGCGCGGCCACCTTTTCGTCCAGATGCTTGGGCAGGACATAGACTTCGTTCTTATAATCGTCTGCCTTGGTCCACAGTTCGATTTGGGCCAGCACCTGGTTGGTGAAGCTGGACGACATGACGAAGCTAGGATGGCCGGTGGCGCAGCCCAGATTGACCAGACGCCCCTTGGCCAGCACGATGATCTTTTTGCCGTCGGCAAATTCAACCTCGTCGACCTGCGGCTTGATCTCGGTCCACTTCATATTGTTGAGGCCCGCAATTTGAATCTCGCTGTCGAAGTGACCGATGTTGCAGACAATCGCCATATTCTTCATCGCACGCATATGGTCGACGGTGATGACGTCGGCATTGCCGGTCGCGGTGACGAAGATGTCGGCGCGGGGCGCGGCCTCTTCCATAGTTACGACCTCATAGCCCTCCATCGCCGCCTGCAACGCGCAGATGGGATCGACTTCGGTCACGAGCACGCGCGCGCCTCCGTTGCGCAGCGAGGCAGCGCTACCCTTGCCCACGTCACCAAAGCCCGCGACGACCGCAACCTTGCCCGCCAGCATGACGTCGGTCGCGCGGCGGATCGCGTCGACCAGGCTTTCCTTGCAGCCATAGAGGTTGTCGAACTTGGACTTGGTGACGCTGTCGTTCACGTTGATCGCCGGGAAAGGCAGCTTGCCCTTCTTTGCCAATTCATACAGGCGATGCACCCCCGTGGTGGTCTCTTCCGATACGCCCTTGATCGCCTGCACGGTCTTGGTGAGATAGCCCGGACGTTCGGCCAGGAAGCGCTTCAGCGTCGCGACGAAGATTTCCTCTTCCTCGTTATCGGGCGTGAACAGCGCTTCGCCCGCTTCGACGCGGGCGCCCCAAAGGGCGAACATCGTGGCGTCGCCGCCATCGTCCAGAATCATGTTGCAGGTCGTGTCCTGACCCCAGTCGAAAATCTTGACGACATAATCCCAATATTCCTCCAGCGTCTCGCCCTTGACGGCGAAAACGGGGATGCCGCGCTGCGCGATGGCGGCAGCGGCGTGGTCCTGTGTCGAAAAGATGTTGCACGACGCCCAGCGCAGTTCAGCGCCCAGTTCCGCCAGCGTCTCGATCAGCACCGCGGTCTGGATCGTCATGTGCAGCGAACCGGTGATGCGCGCGCCCTTCAGCGGCTTTGCCGCGCCAAATTCCTGACGCAGGGCCATGAGGCCGGGCATTTCGGTTTCGGCGATCTCGATTTCCTTGCGGCCGAAACCGGCAAGGCCGATGTCGGCAATCACATAATCCTGGGTCTGGGCAGCGGGGGCGGTGGCCACGGGCGTGTCTCCGTTCTTGAAAAATGTCAGATGCGCGCCGGCGGACAATCCGGCGGCGGGATGATCCGCGCCTTACCAATCGGCGCGGATCAAGGCAACTCGATATAAAGTTTTCTTTATGTAGCGTCGCGATGGCGGATCATGCCAGTCCGGCCCCGCCGACGAGATGCGTGGAATCGATGCCCGATGCGGCAAAGATCGCAGCCCATTTGCGTCGTGCCGGTGTGTTGAACAGCAGGTCGGCATTGCCAGGGGCAAGGAACCAGCTTTCGCCGGTCATTTCCTCCTCAAGCTGCCCCGCGCCCCAGCCGGCATAACCCAGCGCCACAAGATAGCGGCTGGGTCCACGCTGTTCGGCGATCGCCTTCAATATGTCCAGCGACCCCGACAGGCCCCATTGGTCATTGACCTGCATCATGTCTTGTCCGGCCCAATCGAGCGAATGGAGCACGAAACCCCGTCGCGGCTCCACCGGGCCGCCGCGCAGCACTGGCGTATCGGGCACCTTGCTGGCGTCAATATCGAAGCTTTCCAGCAGTTCGCGGAGGCCCAGCCCCTCCATTTCGTCGCTTACCGCGATCCCGAGCGCCCCGTCCGCGTCATGCACGCACAGCGCCAGCACCGAATGATCGAACCGCTGATCCTGCATGCCGGGGAGGGCGAGCAAAAAATTGCCGCCATAAAATTGGGCCTGATCCATGATCTGAATATAGAAGGCTTACCATGCTTGCCAAGGACAGTCGGGCCGGCGCTCGGGGCGCCCTGTCATATTCGTGCATCCGCGCCTTGACATCCCGCTGGTCGCAACCGACCTCCCGGCGCGTAGATAGGCAGGAGACACAGCATGACGATTTCCAAGGGTGAACGCATTCCCAGCACCACCTTCACCAAGATGACGGAAAACGGCCCAGAGCCGGTATCGTCGGATGACTATTTTAGCGGCAAGACCGTCGCCATCTTCTCCGTGCCCGGCGCCTTCACGCCCACATGCTCCGCCAAACATCTGCCTGGCTTCATCGAAAAGGCCGATGCGCTCAAGGCCAAGGGCGTGGACGAAATCGCCTGCACCGCCGTCAATGACGCTTTTGTCATGGGGGCCTGGGGCAAGTCGGCCGGCGCCGACGAAAAGGTGACCATGCTCGCCGACGGCAATGGCGATTTCGCCAAGGCCGTGGGTCTGACCATGGATGGTACCAAGTTCGGCCTGGGGACGCGCGGCCAGCGCTTCTCGATGATCGTCAAGGACGGCGTCGTCGAAGACCTCAATGTCGAAGAGCCTGGTGACTTCAAGGTATCTTCGGCTGAATATATGCTCGAAAAGCTCTGATCCTCCGCACCGCGCGCCAGCTTTCACAAGACTGGCGCGCGGTCTTCCTTCCGTCATCGAAAGGCGGTAACGGGAGGCGATGACTCAGAGCATCGGCAAAGCCACGGTCGGGCAAATCGACCAGATCTACCAGACCGCCATCGAAACGCTGCGCGAAGCGATGCGCGCTTATGCCCGCGATGGCAGCGTGCCGCCCCCACAAGCCCGCGACGACCGCCGCTTTTGCTACCCTGAACTGCGCATCACCTATCGGCGCGACAGCGACGTGCCGCCACTTGGTCGATCCTTCGCGCGCCTGTCGAAACCGGGACGCTATGTGACCACGATCACGCGGCCAGCCATGTTTTCGGATTATCTCGCTGAGCAGATCGACCTGCTTGTGCGCGATTATGGGGTAGAGGTCGACGTCGGCCCCAGTAATCAGCAAATCCCCTTCCCCTATGTGCTCGACGGGCTGGACATCAATGCGCTGGATGGAACGCCGCCAACGGAACTGGCGCGACACTTCCCCGCAACCGAACTGGCGGAGATTGGTGACGAAATTGCCGATGGCCTGTTTATGCCGGATGTGGATGGCGACAGGCCCCTGGCCTTGTTCGACGGCCTGCGAACCGACTTTTCACTGGCACGGCTGAAACATTATACTGGCACGCCGGCCGAGCATGTGCAGCGTTACATCCTCTTCACCAACTATCATCGCTATGTCGATGAATTCGTTGCGTGGGCCTGTGGCGAGCTGCAACGCGAAGGCAGCCGTTTCACTGGCCTGTCCGGCGCGGGCGGCGTCTATGTCACGAACGAAACCGCCAACCCCCATGCCGCCATTGCGGAAGGTGCATGGCGCAAACACCAGATGCCCGCCTATCATCTGATGGCGCCCGATCGCAGCGGCATCACACTGGTGAACATCGGCGTCGGGCCGGCCAATGCCAAGACGATTTGCGACCATCTGGCGGTTGTGCGCCCGGAAGCCTGGCTGATGATCGGCCATTGCGGCGGGCTGCGACCGAGCCAGCGGATTGGCGACTATGTGCTGGCCCACGCCTATCTGCGCGATGACAAGGTGCTGGACGCGATGCTGCCGCCAGAAATTCCCGTGCCCGCCATTGCCGAAGTTCAGGTCGCCATGGCGACCGCGGCCGAAACGGTACTAGGCGGCAACGATCCGGAGGATTTCAAGCGTCGCCTGCGCACCGGGACCGTTGTTACGACCGATGATCGTAACTGGGAATTGCGCTATTCGCATTCGGCGCTGCGGTTCAGCCTGTCGCGCGCTGTTGGAATCGACATGGAATCGGCTACGATCGCCGCGCAAGGCTATCGCTTCCGCGTGCCCTATGGCACGTTGCTGTGCGTTTCTGACAAGCCCATTCACGGCGAACTCAAGCTGCCCGGCCAGGCCAATCGCTTTTATGAGGAAGCGATAGCCGGGCATTTGCGCGTCGGTATCATGACATGCGAATTATTGCGGCAGCAGGGCGCGAAACTGCACAGTCGCAAGCTGCGGGCATTCAACGAACCGCCCTTCCGCTGACAGGTAGATCATGCAGCGCCGGCGATGCTGACTCGGTTCTTGCCCAGCTTCTTCGCGCTATAGAGCGCCTCATCGGCGCGGTGAACCATATCTTCGAGCGTCAAGTCTTCGGGAAGCAAGGCGGCGACGCCGAAACTGGCGCGTAGCGTGCTTTCGGGCACCTTCGGCAGGGAAAGATGCGCAACTTCCAGGCGCACGCGCTCCATCACGTCGGCCGCCGCCTGCGCGTCGCTATCCTGTAGCAGCAGGCCGAACTCGTCGCCGCCCATCCGCCCGACGATATCACCGCGACGCACCGCCAGGATCAGCAACTGCGCAAAGCCCTTGAGCGCATGATCGCCGGCAATATGGCCGTGATTGTCATTGAGCGCCTTGAAGCCATCAAGATCGCAAATCACGAGTGACAAGGGGCGTCCGTGGCGACGGGCCTGGGCAATGGCCTGCGACGCGGCCTCTTCCAGTCCGCGACGATTGAGCACTTCCGTCAGCGGATCGTGACGCATCTGGCTGCGCAACTGCTGGGCCAGGTCGCCCGCAACCACCAGCACGGCAGAAACGGCCGTGCCGACATATATGGTCGGCATGCCAAGGCTCAGGATGTTGCGATACAGGTCCTTCCCTTCGCTCGCACTGCGAATGAAAGTGGCCGATACAGCCAGCGCCAACTGGCAAAGCGCGAACAGAATGAGAAAGGCGAAAAACGCCTTTTCCGGGGGCGTCATCGCCCGGTCGATCGGCCAGAGCGATGCGGCGCTGACGAGCAGCAACAGCCCGACATATGTTGGTATGATCATGCCCTGAAGGACCTGATTGCCAAAAAAGCCGATCGCCACCGCTATCATTACGCAGACGATTGCCGCCGGTGCGGCAAAAGCCATGATGTTGACGCGTCGGCTGGATCTTTGACGAATGCCGATCGCCAATAGCGACGCACTGACGACCAGCGCTGTTCCGGTCACGATGAACATCGCGGCGCTTTGCAGGAAAAACCCCGCGGCGTTGGCCAGCCATTGCAGGACGCCGACCGCATAGGAGGCGGTCCATGTCAGGACATGCCTCTGCCTGCCGAAATGTGCGAAGGCGATCGCCAAGGCGATCGTCATCACAACGGCAGTTCCAAAAAGCAGCGAAAGAAGGATAGCCGGCCCACTCATGAACCGGCCATTTACCAACTTTTATTGAGCGTTACCAGCCACAAGACTTACCTTTATTCTGTTCGATCAACCACTTCTGCAATGGTGCGAAATAATTGACCAACGCCTTGCCGGACATTTCCCGCTTGCCCGTGAACGCCTGAAGCGCGTCGGGCCATGGCTTTGACGCCCCCATTTCCAGCATGGCATTCAGTTTTTCGCCAACCTGCTTGTTGCCGTAGAAGGAACAGCGGTGCAGCGGGCCTTTCCATCCGGCCTGCCGGCATGCGGCTTCGTAGAACTGGAATTGCAGCACGCGGGCCAGGAAATAACGGGTGTAAGGCGTATTGCCCGGAATGTGATATTTGCCGCCCGGATCGAACTTCGTCTCGTCGCGCGGAACCGGCGGCACAATGCCCTGATATTGCAGGCGCAGGTCGTTCCAGCCCTTTTCATACTGATCCTGCGGAATAGACCCATCGAAAACGCCCCAACGCCATTTGTCGATCAGCAGACCAAAGGGCAGGAAGGCGACCTTGTCCATCGCCTGGCGTAGCAGCAGCCCCAGATCCTTGTCCGACCCCGGAACCTTGGCGGGATCGAGCAGGCCGATCTTCACCAGATAATCGGGCGTGATCGACAGGGCGATGAAGTCGCCGATCGCTTCATGGAAACCGTCATTGGCGCCGTCGAGGTAGAGCGGTTTCTGAATCTGATAAGCGCGTTGATAATAATTATGCCCCAGTTCGTGATGGATGGTGACGAAATCGTCGCCATTCACCTTGGTGCACATCTTGATGCGGATGTCGTCCTTATTGTCGAGATCCCAGGCCGAGGCATGGCATACGACTTCACGGTCGCGCGGCTTTACGATCTGCGAGCGTTCCCAGAATGTCTGGGGCAGCGGATCGAAGCCGAGGGAACTGTAAAACCCCTCACCCGCCTTGACCATCTTCACCGGGTCATAGCCCTTCGTGGTCAGCAATTCGGTGACGTCGTAGCCCAGATCGCCGGCGCCCGCGGGCGCGACGATATCATAGATATTCCCCCATTCCTGCGCCCACATATTGCCCAGCAAATCGGCGCGGATCGGACCGGTCGCTGGCTGAACGGCATCACCATATTTTTCGTTGAGCTTGGTGCGGGTATAGCAATGAAGCTCGTCATAGAGCGGCTTGACCTCGGCCCAGATCTTGTCGGTCAGCTTAGCGAAGTCATCGGCTGGCATGTCATATTTGGAACGCCACATGGCGCCTGTATCGGCAAAACCCAGTTCCTTGGACCCTGCATTGGCGATGCCAACGAGTTTGACATAATCGTCGCGCATGGGTGCACCGACATTGTCATGCCAGCTGACCCACATTTCCTTGAGTTCCTGGGGATTGCGGTTGACCCCCATCTGCTCCTCTATGTCGCTGCCGTTGATCGGCTGGCCCTTGAGCGTCCCTTTACCCTTGCCATAAGCCGACTGAAGCTTTGTCGCGAGTTCGTTCAGTTCCTCGGCTGCGCCAGCCGTGGTGGGCGCCGGCAGCGTCAACGCGGTTTGCAGCAGGTTGAGCCGCCGTCTGGTTTCGGCTGACAGGCCCGGCGCCGTGGCATATTTGGCCGCTTCCAAAGCGAAATCGACGCGCTGTTTCGTATCGATTGCGCCGAAATAGGATGCGATCGCGTCGGTGTCGTCGGTGATATAGGTTGCGTTGATCCAGGCGGCCCGACCGCTGATGATCGACTGGTCGAACAGCGCCTTTTCCGCTTTCGTCAGAAAGGCTTCCGCTTCCGCCGCGGTCGGCGCAGCGGCAGGCGCGGCCTGCGCCAGCACCGGCGTGGCAACAAGAGCGGCCGCAAGCGCGGCCAGCGAAATCGCGATTTTCATGGATAGTCCCCTGAACGTTATGCCCGGAGACTGACTTGCTCCACCGACACAGTCAAGCGGTGAGGAAATCCACCATCGCCTGCCCCAGCTCCTTGCGCGTCACAGCGTTCATATGATTGCCGGGCACTTCGAAATAATGCCCGTCGCGCAATATGTCCGCCAATTCATGGGCGCTCCCGTTGCTATCGTCATCCGCTCCGCAGATGACAGCCGCCCGCTGCGGAAAATTGGCGATGACGTCGGCCGGCGTATCGACAAAGGTGTTGAGAATGTGCAGCAGCGCGACCGGATCGCCCTTGGTCGTTTTCAGGAAGGCTTCGGTCATCCACTCTGACGTGCCGCGCGTGAAGGTGCCGAGGTTGGTGAGCACATTGGTATAATATCCGCCATTGTCGAGCGTCTGGGTAAGGCCGCGCAGGCCCATGCCGCTCAGTATCACGCGGCGGGGCGTCGCGCCGCGCGCCAGCATCCGCACAGTCGTCCGCGCGCCCAGCGAATAGCCGCCAAGATCATAGTCGGTCAGGCCCAGTTGCTCGATCAAACCCAGATTGTCGTCCGTCAGCGCGTCTGCGGGATAGGCGGCGGCGTCATGCGGCTTGGCGCTTTCCCCGTGTCCGCGCAGGTCGGGCAGGATCAGGCGAAATCCCGCCTCTACAAGTTTCGCGGCATGGCCATAGCGGATCCAATTGGTCCAGGCGTTGGAGAAGTAACCGTGGATCAGCACCAGGTCCCGCCCTTGCCCCACCATATGCACGGCAATGGGCAGACCATCGAACCCTTTGACATCCCGGCGTTCGATCGGCAGGTCGGTCATCATCGCTATTCCTTATTCGGCAAATCCAATTTGCCGATATGGGGTCGGCGGCCCTGGCGCAACAGCAGGATGAGTGTCAGCGCCGCGCCGGCCTGAGCGATGCCCATGTCTTTTTGCGCATCCCAAGGATCGCCTTGCTGGCCGTTATAATAGTCTGCCGTGTTGCCCGCCACAAACACGGTAAGAAGCCATTCGAAGATTTCGTAGAGCGCGCTGCCAAGCCCGATCGCGGCAAAGGCGAAGGCAAGGCTCCAGCGGTGCGACATCCCACCATGGCGAAGCGCGACTTGCGCCAATGGCATCATCAGCAACGCGCCGAACGCGCAATGCACGAGGCGATCGAACCCATTGCGGCGCAGGCCCATAAAGCTGGAAATGTCATGACCGGTCAGCATCCGCGCCCAGTCATCATAGGGCACATAGCTGTAAATCCAGCGCGCAGCGAAAGTGTGCAGCAACAGGAAGAGCCAGACGCAGCCAACGGCCCGATCCGAAAGGGGCCAACGACGCACCAGTCCCGGGGCCATGAGCGCGAGGACCAGCGTCGGACCATGCTGGAGCGGAGCAAGATCGGGAAAGGGCTGCCTTACATTGGCGAGCGCGATGGCCGCCAGCAACAGCAGGATCATCCCGCGTTGCGGGCGCGGCACATCGCGCCACGCCCTGCCAACGCCGGAAACCATAGGGCATTCAGCCCTTTTTGAGGTGACGCCGACCCAGCAGTTCGGCGATCTGCACGGCGTTCAGCGCCGCGCCCTTGCGCAGATTATCGCTGACGCACCAGATGTTCAGGCCGTTTTCGACGGTCGAATCCTCCCGCACGCGGCTGATGAAGGTCGCATAGTCGCCAACGCATTCGACCGGGGTGACGTATCCGCCATCTTCCCGCTTGTCCACGAGCATGATGCCCGGCGCTTCGCGCAGGATATCCTGCGCTTCCTTGGCCGAAATCTCCTTCTCAAACTCGATATTGAGCGCTTCGCTGTGGCCAACGAACACCGGCACGCGCACGCATGTCGCCGTGACCTTGACCTTCGGGTCAAGGATCTTCTTGGTTTCCGCGACCATCTTCCATTCTTCCTTGGTCGACCCATCGTCCAGGAACACGTCGATATGCGGGATCACGTTGAAGGCGATCTGTTTGGTGAACTTCTTGGGCTCGGCGCTATCGCCCACAAAGATGTTGCGGCTCTGCTCGAACAGCTCGTCCATGCCCGCCTTTCCGGCGCCCGATACCGATTGGTAGGTGGCGACGACGACGCGCTTGATCGTCGCGGCGTCATGCAGAGGCTTCAAGGCCACGACCATCTGCGCGGTCGAGCAGTTGGGATTGGCGATGATGTTCTTCTTCGTATAGCCGTCGACCGCTTCCGGGTTCACCTCGGGCACGACCAGGGGCACGTCCGGGTCCATGCGATAGAGTGAGCTATTGTCGATCACGACGCAGCCCGCGGCCGCCGCCTTGGGCGCATATTCGGCCGTTGGACCAGAACCCGCGGCGAACAGGGCGATGTCCCATCCGGTGAAGTCGAAATGTTCGATATTCTTGCATTTGAGCATCTTGCCGGTTTCACCGAATTCGATTTCGGTGCCGTGCGACCTGGGGGATGCGACCGCCGCGATCTCGTCAATCGGGAACTCTCGCTCAGAGAGAATGGTCAGCATTTCGCGGCCCACATTTCCGGTGGCTCCGACGACGACGACCTTGTAACCCATGACTGAAAACTCCACTCCGATGCACATATTGCGGTGGGGGCGGCATAGCGATACTGGGGCGTTTGTCCAGAAAGAAGGGCTTTTCGATCCCATAGCGCGCTCCCGCCACGGCATAGTCGGCGGCCCCCTTTCCCCTTTGTCATCGGAATATCAGTTGATGTCGTCCCGTTCGTTGCCGCCTCTGCCCCAGCGCTGGTTCCACAGTTTCGAATTTCCCGATGGCGAGCGGGTCGAAGGCATAAAGCCGCTCGCATCCCTCCGCGAGGAGGCGGACCAGATTTTCAATCAACCGCTTGCAGGTCGGCGCATATTGGACATTGGCGCATGGGACGGATTTTTCTCCTTTGAAGCCGAAAGACGCGGCGCGGCCGAGGTACTGGCCACCGATCATTTCTGCTGGTCCGGCCAGGGCTGGGGCGACAAGCGGGGCTTCGACCACGCCCATGCGCGCTTCGGATCCAGGGTAAGGTCGCTCGACCTCGACGTGACTCAGCATCGGGTCGGGGAACTGGGCCATTTCGACACCGTGCTGCTGCTCGGTGTGCTCTATCACGTCACCGACCCCTATCGCATCCTCGAAGCCGCCGCCGCGATGAGCCGGGATCATCTGGTGCTGGAAACGGTCACGGCGCTGCGTCATGAACCAGTGCCGGCGATGCGTTTGTTCACCGAACTGGAGCTGGACAGGGACCCCACCAACTTCTGGGCGCCCAACATATTGGCGCTGCGCGAAATGTGCCGCCGTTTTGGCTATACGCGTTTCGCGGTCATGCCCGAAGCGCTCGATAACCGGGGGTGGCGCAAATGGGCCATGCCCTTCCGCCGCAAGGACCGCTATCGCCGGGCGGTGTTTCACGCCTGGCGATAGCGCAATCGCCTATTCGCGTTTCGGGCCGCCGGCATGGTCTGCCAGGAAATTCTCAATCGTGCGCCACAGATGCACGCTGATGCCCGGCCCGCCGACGCGATGCGTCTGCCCTGGATAGGCCATCATCTCGAACGGCACCGCCGCGCCCTGCATCTTCGCCATCAGCGCGGTGGCATTGTCGAACACGACATTGTCATCGGACATGCCGTGGATCAGCAATAGCGGATCGCTGATCTTGACCGACTCTTCGACCGCGCCGGCAGCCGGATAGGCGCTTGGCTTGTCCTGGGGTTTCCCCAGATAGCGCTCGGTATAGTGGGTGTCGTACAACTGCCACTTCGTCACCGGGGCGCCTGCCACAGCGGCTGCAAAGGTCCCTGGCGCCTTTTCCAGTAATTTGAGCGACATATAGCCGCCATAGGACCAGCCATAGGTGGCGATCCGGTCAGCATCGACGAAGGGCTGACTTTTCAGCCATTCGACGCCCTTCAACTGATCCTCCACCTCGACCGTGCCCATCGCGCGATAGAGATGATCCTCGAACGCCTTGCCGCGATCGGGAGTGCCGCGATTGTCGATGGCAAAGACGATCCAACCGCGATCGACGAGATACTGGTTGAGCGCGCCCGACCAGCTATTCGTCACCTGCCGGCCGGCACCGGGGCCGCCATAATGGATCATGAAGACCGGATAGCGTTTGCCCGGCTCCAGCGGCGGCGTCATCATCTTGGTATAAAGCGTCGTGCCATCCTTCGCTTTCACCGTTCCAAAGCGTGTCTTCGCGTGACTTGCGACATAGGGCGCGTAGGGGTGATCCCCAGTCAATGCGTTCTGCGACAACCATTGCAATTGCTTGCCGTCGCTATCGGCCAGATAGACCTGCTTGGGCTGGTCCGTGTTCTGACGCGACACCACGACCCGGCTTGCCGCATCGTCCATGACGGCGTCATTCCACCATCCTGCGCTGGTCAACATTCGCGCCGCGCCGGGCGTGGCGAGCGACGTGACGTAGAGTTGTTGTTCAAGCGGGGTTTCGCGATTTCCCGTGAAGTAGACAAGACCCTTGTCCTCATCCACGCCGACAACGTCGCGCACCTCCCAATCGCCATTGGTGAGCGCGGTCCATTTTTTTCCGGTAACGCGATACAGATGGCCATGGCCCGAACGTTCCGACCACCACAAAAAGCTGCCGTCACGTAAAGGATGGAAATTATTGGACAGGTTGATCCAGCTTTTAGCCTCTTCGGTCAGTACGATCCGCGCCTTGCCCGTCATCGGGTCCACCGCCAACAGGTCGAGCCGCTTCTGGTCCCGGCTTTCCCGCTGGACGAATAGCGTGCGGCCGTCCTTGGACCAATTCACCCGCGCGAGATAGATGTCCTTGTCCGGCCCGAGATCGACCTGAACCTGCCCCGAACCGTCAGGCTTCATGACGAACAGGTCCACAAGGGCGTTGGGCGTCCCGGCGGCGGGATAGCGTTGTTGATAGACCGTGGTGCCTTCGCCGCCGATCGCCGTGCGAGTGACGATCCCGACCGGGCTTTCATCCACGCGGGCGACCGCGATCATCTTATCGTCGGGGGACCACCAATAGCCGGTGCGGCGATCCATTTCTTCCTGCGCGACGAATTCGGCAACGCCCCAATTGACCGTGTCACTCGCGCCTTGGGTCACCTGCCGCTCTGCGCCTCCGATAGGCTGGACGAACAGATTGCCGTCACGGACGAACGAGACGAACCCGCCTTTGGGGCTGACCACGCCATTGAGTTCCCCGCCGGGCGTATCGGTCAGCCGCTTCACCTTGCCATCCAGCGCGGCGAGATACAGGTCGCCATCGACGGGAACCAGGATCGTTTTCCCGTCGGGCGACCAGTCATAACTGGTGATGCCGGTGCTTCCCGCAACAGAGCGGTCCCGCTCCCGCTGCATCTTTTCCGCTTCGCTTAAGGCCGCGCCGCTACCGGTCTTCTTGGAATCCACCAGCATTCGCTCCGACCCGGTACGGGTGTCGATGGCCCAAAGATCGAGCCGCTCCTTTTCGTCAGCGCGCGGCTTCAATAATGTGACCAGCGTGCCGTCGGGCGAAAGCTTGAGCGCGCGGGGCTGAGGGCCGGCAAGATCCGGACTGGCGAAAACGCGTTCCAAAGTCAGTTTGCGGCTGTCGGCCGCATGGGCTGGCGTGCTCTGGATGGCGATCAATGCGCCAAGGGCCGCGCCGAATTGCAGATAAGGGGGCATGAGGATCCTTTCCGATTGGCGCGCAAACGCACCGCTTCAAGGCGCTGGCTTAGCGCCTGGGACAAGAAAAGATCAATGCCGGGAAATATACTGTCCAGCCATCATCGCCGGGATGATGGTGGGCGCGACAGGGATTGAACCTGTGACCCCACCCGTGTGAAGGGTGTGCTCTACCGCTGAGCTACGCGCCCCCTGAAAGGAGGAGGCGGCCTTTGACACTGGCGACGGGCTCTGTCAACCGCTTCGCGCCGATCGGCAGCAAAATGGCTCTGGTGAATGCCAGTTGACCGCCCTGCCGCATCCGTGCCCCCTTTCGAGCGGCGCCGGAGACATTATCCCGCAAATGCCATATCTATTGCAGGTTGCGATTGATGGCGGCTAGGTGTCTGGTCAATTTGACGCCGTCGCAATTCGCTTCACCACAGTCGCACACATCGATCGTGTAGCGTATGCCACACATGACCAGCACATCCTCATCAAAGCTGTAGTTGGATATCCCCGCGCGCTCGACCTTTTCCATGGCCTTGGCCTTGAGAGTCATCCACGTCGCTCCTGTCGAAACCGATAGCTGATCATTTGTTGTGCGCTGCACAATGTCAATTGACCCAGTTTGGTTCCGGCACAGCTTTGAAATATATCTGTCGTATTAATGACACAGCCTACGGCGCAACGCCGTCTCTTGCGCGGTTCTTCCTCGCGTCCCATATCGCGCGGCATGAACGATCAACCTCGCGCATCTTCCATGCCGGTCTGGCACGGCACCACCATCATGTCCGTCCGAAAAAATGGCAAAGTCGTCGTGGCCGGCGACGGTCAGGTGTCCATGGGCCAGACCGTGATGAAACCCAACGCCCGCAAGGTCCGCCGCCTGCATGATGGCAGCGTGATTGGCGGCTTTGCCGGTGCTACCGCCGATGCTTTCACCTTGTTCGAACGGCTGGAGGCGAAGCTGGAGCGCCACAACGGCCAGCTCATGCGCGCCGCCGTTGAACTGGCCAAGGATTGGCGCACCGACAAATATCTGCGCAACCTGGAGGCGATGATGATCGTCGCCGACAAGGATGTGACGCTGATCCTGACAGGGAATGGCGACGTCCTCGAACCATTGAATGGCGTCGCAGCGATCGGGTCGGGGGGTAATTTCGCGCTCGCGGCGGCCCGGGCGCTGATGGATTATGAACACGACGCTGAAGCACTGGCGCGCAAGGCCATGGCCGTCGCCGCCGACATCTGCGTCTACACCAATGACCAATTGACGATCGAAACGCTCGACAGCGTCGCCTGACCTCCAGTTTCCCAAGAAGAGATTATGAACGACAATCTTACGCCCAAAGCCATCGTCGCTGCGTTGGACGCGCACATCATCGGACAGCAGGATGCCAAGCGCGCCGTCGCCGTTGCGCTGCGCAACCGCTGGCGCCGCCAGCATCTGTCCGCCGATCTGCGCGACGAGGTGACGCCCAAAAACATCCTGATGATCGGCCCGACGGGATGCGGCAAGACCGAAATTAGCCGCCGTCTGGCAAAACTCGCCGACGCGCCGTTCGTTAAGGTGGAGGCGACCAAGTTTACCGAAGTCGGCTATGTCGGCCGGGACGTCGAGCAAATTGTCCGCGATCTGGTCGAGGAAGCGGTGCGTCTGGAAAAGGATCGCCGCCGTGAGGCCGTGCGCGAAGCGGCGTCCGAAGCCGCGATGGCGCGGCTGCTCGATGCGTTGACCGGCAAGGAAGCAAGTGAGGCTACGCGCCTGTCGTTCCGCCAGAAGATAGAGAATGACCAGATGAACGAGGTCGAGGTGGAGGTGGACGTCGCCGACAGCCCGTCCATGCCGATGGAGATACCCGGTATGGGCGGTCAGGTCGGCATGATCAACCTGTCCGACATGATGTCCAAGGCGTTCGGGCAGACCCAGAAGAAGCGGCGCAAAATGCGTGTTGCCGATGCCTGGGACAAGCTGGTCGAGGAAGAGCAGGACAAAAGGCTGGATCAGGACGACGTCGCCCGCGTCGCCATCAGCAGCGCTGAACAGAATGGCATCGTGTTCCTGGACGAAATCGACAAGATCGCGGTCAGCGATGTGCGGGGCGGGTCGGTCAGCCGCGAAGGTGTGCAGCGCGATCTGCTGCCGCTCATCGAAGGGACGACCGTGGCCACCAAATATGGCCCGCTCAAGACCGATCACATCCTGTTCATCGCGTCGGGCGCGTTCCATGTCGCCAAGCCCAGCGATCTCCTCCCTGAATTGCAGGGCCGGCTACCGATCCGCGTCGAATTGAAGGCGCTGACCGAAGGGGATTTCGTCGCCATCCTGTCCGACACCAAGGCAAGCCTGGTCGCGCAATATCGCGCGCTGCTGGCAACCGAGGAGGTGACGATCGACCTGACGCCCGAGGGCATTCGCGCCGTCGCGAAGATTGCCGCAGAAGTGAATAGCGAGATCGAGAATATCGGTGCCCGCCGCCTTCAGACGGTGATGGAAAAGCTGCTGGAAGATGTCAGCTTCGATGCGGAGGATCGGCGCGGCGAAACGCTGGTGATCGACGCCGCCTATGTCGAAAAGCAACTGAGCGCGGTGGCGCGCGACACCGACCTTAGCAAATATGTGCTGTAACTAATATCATGCTGGCGAAGTCGAGACGCATGTTTCGACTTTGCCAGTGATCGCTAAACTTTAGTAGGAGCGGCCTACAAGCACGCGCTCGACCGCAGCGCCGCGGGTGAAGATGCACACGCCGTCGGCCGCCGCCGCATCGTTCGGGACATTGCGTAGCGTCAGCTTTTCGCCCTTAAGCCACTGAACGACCTTTTCCAGTTCAGCGCCGGTAGGCTTGGCCCACTGCACCAGCGCCCATCCCGGCTTCTTGCTGGCCGTGAAATAGGCTTTCAACGCATCGATGTCTGCGATCGTCTCATCGATGGCCCCGTCCAGTCGCGCCTTGGCATCCGCAAAGAGAGCGGCCTGAACCTCTTCCAGCATCGACGCCGCGCTCCCGATTAGATCATCCTTGGCGACGATCCGGCTGTCCAGCTTGCCATCCTCGCGGTACAGGCGGTCGCGGCGGATGACGGATACATTACCGCCCGCCACGTCGCGGCTACCGACCTCGATCACGATCGGCGCCCCCTTCTTGACCCAGCCCCAGCGCTTGGTCGCGGCCTTCGCGGGCCGTTTGTCGAGCAGCGCGCGCACCGGTTCGCGGAATGCGTCCAGCTGGTTCAGACGATGAACCAAATCCGTGCAATATTCGACAATCGCCGCGTCCTCCTCCGTGTCGCGCAGCATCGGCACGATCACGATCTGATAGGGCGCGACGCGCGGCGGCACACGCAGGCCGTCATCATCGCCATGCGTCATGATAAGGCCCCCGATCATACGGGTGGAAACGCCCCAGCTGGTCGTCTGCGCCAGTTCCTGCTGCCCTTCGGCATTCTGGAACTTGATGTTCTGCGCCTGGCTGAAGGTCGTGCCCAGAAAATGTGAGGTGCCTGCCTGCAGCGCCTTGCCATCCTGCATCATCGCTTCGATCGAATAGGTGGCGACTGCGCCGGGAAAACGCTCATTCTCCGGCTTTTCGCCTGCGATCACCGGCATCGCCACGCACTCTTCGGCAAAGGCGCGATAGACTTCCAGCATCTTGAGTGTTTCGTCCATGGCTTCATCGACCGTCGCGTGCGCGGTATGCCCTTCCTGCCATAGAAACTCGGCAGTGCGCAGGAACATGCGCGTGCGCATTTCCCAGCGCACGACATTGGCCCACTGGTTGATCAGCACGGGCAGATCGCGCCAGCTCTGCACCCAGCGGCTGAACGCCGCGCCGATGACCGTCTCCGATGTGGGACGCACGACCAGCGGCTCTTCCAGCTTTGCTTCGGGGTCCGGCACCAGCTTGCCGTCCTGCTGAATCAGCCGGTGATGGGTGACGACCGCCATTTCCTTGGCAAAGCCGTCGACATGCTCGGCCTCCTTTTCGAAATAGGACAGCGGGATGAACAGCGGGAAATAGCAATTTTCGTGGCCGGTCGCCTTGATCTGCTCATCGAGCAGCTTCTGCATCCGCTCCCAGATGCCATAGCCCCAGGGGCGGATCACCATGCAGCCGCGCACACCGCTTTCCTCCGCCATGTCGGCTTCGGCGATGACGGCCTGGTACCAGGCGGCGAAATCCTGTTCGCGGGAAACGGAAAGAGCGTGCTTCACGATGGCTGGCCTTGGCTGGTCGATTGAGAGAATGGCGCGCCATAGGCCAGACGCGCCATCCCTGTCGACCCTTTGCCGACGCGGTCAGCTCAGCTTGTCGATCTTGGCATTGAGCGCGGAGAGCTGCGCCTTGAGTTCAGCGATCTCGTCGTCCTTCGCGCCTTCCGATACGCTGCCCGGCGTCGGCTGCGCACCCGGCATCGTCCCGGGCATTCCCGGTACGCCATTGCCAAAAGCGCTGGCGGCTGCTTCGAACATCTGCATGTTGCGTTTGGCGATCTCGGCCAGCGGTCCGCCGCCGAACGCGCCCTTCATCGCTTCCTGGAATTGCTGCTGGTTCTTGCGGAACGCATCCATTGACGCTTCCAGATATTGCGGAACCATCGACTGCATCGAATCGCCATACATGGCGATCAACTGGCGAAGGAAGTTGACCGGCAGCATGTTCTTGCCGCGCTGTTCCTCTTCCATGATGATCTGTGTCAGCACATTATGCGTGATATCCTCGCCGGTCTTGGCGTCGACCACGACAAATTCCCGCCCTTCCCGCGTCATCTGCGACAACAGGTCCAAGGTGATGTAACTGGATGTTTCGGTGTTATAGAGCCGCCTGTTGGCGTACTTCTTGATGACGACCGGTTCCGAACTATTGGCGGCCTTTGATTTGGACATGGATACCTCTCCCACACCTGCGAATGCCGCAATAGCACAGGGCGTTGCCGCACCGCAACATGGCCCCCGGCCTTTGCCCCTTTTTCTCAATATTTTATGGCGCGAGACAGAGGGTGATCCAGACCTTCGCAAGCGCGCGCTTGCGGGACTGCGCAAATATCAGAACGCCGATCGGCCGCCAGTGCGTGATGCGGGGCGGCCTGTTGCCCACGCCGGATCGGCACGCTTGCTGCAATATGGCGCACAAAGCGATCGTTTTCCGGTGGTCTTCATTCCTTCGCTGATCAACCCTCCGCATGTGCTCGATCTATCGGAACGCCGATCCTTGCTGCGCCACATGGTCGCAGCAGGGCACGACGCGTATCTGGTCGATTGGGGGGCGCCCGACGGCGCGGATGCCTCGCTTGGCCTCGACGGGCATGTGACGGAACGCCTGCTCCCGCTGCTCGCCGCCCTGCCGCGCCCGCCAATTCTTGTCGGCTACTGCCTGGGTGGCAGCTTGGCATTGGGAGCGGCGGCGCTCGTCCCCACAGCGGCAGTCGCGACCATTGCGGCCCCTTGGCGCTTCAGTCATTTCCCCGCGGCCGATCTGGAATTGATCGCCTCTCTATGGAGTGGCGCGAAAGCGATGTGCCAGCGGATCGGTTATGTGCCGATGGAGGTCTTGCAGTCAGGCTTCTGGGCGATGGACCCCGCGCGCACCATCCGCAAGTTCGCCGCCTTCGCCGACGCCGAATCGGGTTCGGATGCTGAGCAGGCGTTTCTGGCGGTCGAGGATTGGGCGAATGAAGGGCCACCGCTGACCTATGCTGCGGGACGCGACCTGTTCGAATCCTTCTATGCTGGCGATGCGCCGGGACGCGGGCAATGGCGCGTAGGACATATGACGGTCGATCCCCAAGCCCTTAGCTGTCCCACTTTGTCGATCCGATCCACCACCGACCGCATCGTGCCGGCGGCCGCCAGCCCGCACCTGCGGGAGGCGCGCAGCCTGTCGCTCGGCCATGTGGGGATGGTAGTCGGCAGCCGCGCCCCCGAACTGCTGTGGCAACCTTTGTCCCACTGGCTTTCCAGCCATGGCGGCTGATGCTATTGCGCCTGCGAAAACCCATCCACCATCAAAGAGGATAGAGGCCTTGTCAGACATCGTCATCACCGCCGCGAAGCGCACGCCTGTCGGCAGCTTTCTTGGCGCATTCAGCAGCACGCCGGCGCATGTCCTGGGCCAGACCGCGATTCAGGCCGCGCTGGAACAGGCGGGGGTTTCGGCCGAGGAGGTGGATGAAGTCATTCTGGGCCATGTCCTGACCGCGGGGCTGGGCCAAAATCCCGCCCGTCAGGCAGCGGTCGCTGCCGGCATCCCGGTAGATCGTACCGCCTTCGCGATCAATCAGGTCTGCGGGTCAGGCCTGCGTGCCGTCGCGCTCGCAGCGCAGGCGATCGCGCTGGGCGACGCGCGCATCATGGTTGCGGGCGGTCAGGAAAATATGTCGCTCGCCCCGCACGCCCAGTTCCTGCGCGCCGGGCAGAAAATGGGCAATGTCAGCCTGATCGACACCATGATCGTCGATGGCCTGACCGATGCGTTCAACGGCTATCATATGGGCATTACGGCCGAGAATCTGGCCGAGAAATATCAGATCAGCCGCGAAGCGCAGGACGCATTCGCCGTGGCCAGTCAGAACAAGGCGTCGGCCGCGCGGTCCTCCGGTCGCTTCAAGGATGAAATCACGCCCGTGACGGTCAAGGGGCGCAAGGGCGACACGATCGTCGATACCGATGAATATATCCGCGATGGCGCGACGATCGAGGCGATGAGTGGCCTCAAACCCGCCTTCAAGAAGGACGGCTCGGTCACGGCAGGCAATGCCAGCGGCCTGAACGACGGCGCCGCCGCGCTGGTGCTGATGACGGCCGATGAGGCCGCCAAGCGCGGCGCGACGATCCTGGGCCGTATCGCAGGCTTTGCGACCTGCGGCGTCGATCCGTCGATCATGGGCATTGGCCCGGCTCCGGCCAGCCGCAAGGCGTTGTCCAAGGCGGGCTGGTCAGTCGCCGACCTCGACCTCATCGAAGCCAATGAGGCGTTCGCGGCACAGGCCCTGTCCGTCAGCCAGGAACTGGGCTTTGATCCGGACAAGGTCAATGTGAATGGCGGTGCAATCGCGATCGGCCATCCAATCGGCGCATCGGGCGCGCGGGTGCTGACGACCTTGCTCTATGAAATGGGCAAGCGCGACGCGAAAAAGGGCTTGGCCACGCTTTGCATCGGCGGCGGCATGGGCGTTGCCATGTGCATCGAACGCTGATCTGAAGTCGCATGATCGCAAAAGGCCGCCGGGCGAAACCTGGCGGCCTTTTTTTTCAAGATATTTTGGACCGCCGGCACCGCTCCGAACAATAGATGACGCTCTCCCAGTCCCGCGCCCATTTCTTGCGCCAGGCAAAGGGGGGTTGGCAGACCGGGCACGTCTTCGTCGGCAGATGCGCTTTGGCGACGCCCCGCGGCATCAAGCCCACAGCCGGTCATAACGCGCGCCAAGCCCTGTCAGAAGCTCATATTGCGACAGGCCCGACGCGGCGGAAGCGTGCGGCAGATCATAATCGATATCGACCCAGTCTCCTTCGGATAGGCCGGGCACGGCGCTGACATCGATCGCCGCCAGGTCCATCGACACCCGTCCCAGCACTGGCAGGCGAATGCCCGCCACGCTCGCCGCACCCGTGCCGGAAAAACCGCGCAGATACCCATCGGCATAGCCAAGGTTCAAAATGGCCACCTCATGATCCTGTTCTGCGGTGAAGGTCGCATTATAGCCGATGCTGTCTCCCGCGATCAGCCGACGCCGTTGCAATATCTGCGCCTGCGGCTGCACGACTTGGCGGATATGCCCGGCTGCCTTGGCATGAGGCACGCCGCCGTAAAGCGCGATTCCCGGCCGTGTCAGGTCGAACCGATAATCGGCGTTCAGGCAGATGCCTGCGCTGTTGGCCAGGCTATATCGTTCTGCCGGGACGCCAAGGGCAATCTGTGCGAAGCGATCCCGTTGCACCGCGTTGAGCGCCACCTCTTCGTCGGCCGAAGCGAGATGGCTCATGACCGTCTCGATGGTCAGCCCGTCCAGCATTCCAGCCGCATCCCCGCGCCAGTCCAGTCCGAGTCGGTTCATGCCGGTATCGATCATGACGTCGCAGGACTTTTGTCCCGCATCGCGCCACCGTGCGATTTGCGCGGGAGCGCACAGAACGGGCTTCGCGCGCGACGTCGTGGCGATTGCCATATCCTCGTCGCGCACGCCATGCAGCACGGACAGGCGCACGCCATCCGCCATCAATGGCTCAAGCGCCAGGGCCTCCCCCCAATTGGACACGAAAAAGTCGCGACAGCCCGCGTGCGTAAGGCGGCGCATGACCTCCTCCGCACCCAGCCCATAGCCATTGGCCTTGATGGCCGCGCCGCACGCCGCCGGGCCACTCATCCGCGCCAGCCAGCGCCAGTTGGACACCAGCGCGTCGCCATCCAGGCGCAGCCGAAGCGGAGCGATATAGCCATGCATCGCGACGCGGATAGCGGGCTGCGCCTTCGCCGTCGAGGGGGCAGGCCGGGCAATCCATGTCCGCCCAAACGACTCCTGCGTCGAGCCGTTTGCGACGCCTGGCCTATTCCAGTTCCAGGATCACCGCGTCCACCGGCAGGCTTTCGCCTTGCGCGGCCGACACGCTCTTGACCGTACCCGCCTTGCCTGCGCGCAGGATATTTTCCATCTTCATCGCTTCAATGACGGCAAGCGGCTGGCCGACCTCGACCTTGTCGCCTTCCTTGACGTTGAGCGCGACCAGCAGTCCGGGCATCGGGCAAATCAGAAATTTTGAAAGATCCGGCGCAACCTTTTCCAGCATATGCGCAGCATAGGGCGCAGCATGCGCAGGCAGGATGCGCAGGCGATGGCTTGCGCCATGCGCCGTCAGGACGAAACCGGACCGGGCCGATGCGATGCGGACCGCCAGCATCTTGTCGCCGAACTCCGCCTCGATCAGCCGATCGCCCGGCGTATATTCCAGCGCCATGTCGATGCTTTCGGCATCGACGGTGACATGGTCTCCATCGATCACGACATCGTGGACCGCATCGCCGATTTTCACCTGCCAGCCCGTGGGTGGGGACAACCGCTTGCCGAGTTGCCCTTCAATCCGGCGGGCGCGATCAGCCTGCGCCATCGCGGCGAAAGCGCCGATGGCCGACAATTGGCGCAGCAGTTCCGGAGACGCCGGTGCGCCCTTGAAGCCTTCGGGATATTCCTCGGCAATGAAGCCGGTGGTGATGTTGCCGGAACGGAAGCGCTCATGCTGCATCAGCGCGGACACGAAATCGATATTATGCCCCGGCCCATCAATCTCGAAGCGGTCGAGCGCCTCGATCTGCTTGTCGATGGCTTCGAGGCGCGTGGGCGCCCATGTCACCAGCTTGGCGATCATGGGATCGTAGAACATCGAGACTTCACCGCCTTCCGCAACGCCATCGTCGACGCGCACCTTCGCGCCGGTCTCGTCCGTGCCCTGCTCCGGCGGATTGTAACGGATCAGGCGGCCGGTCGATGGAAGGAAGCCGCGATAGGGATCTTCGGCATAGACGCGGTTCTCGATCGCCCAGCCGTTGATCTTCACATCAGCTTGGCCGAAGGCGAGCTTTTCGCCATTGGCGACCCGGATCATCTGTTCGACAAGGTCGACGCCGGTGATTTCTTCGGTGACAGGGTGTTCGACCTGAAGCCGGGTGTTCATTTCCAGGAAGTAGAAGCCGTCGCCGGTCTTGTCCTCGCCCGACACGATCAGTTCGACCGTGCCCGCGCTGAAATAGCCGACGGCGCGGGCGAGCGCGACGCATTGCTCGCCCATCTTCTTGCGCATTTCGGGCGACACGAAGGGCGATGGCGCTTCCTCGACCACCTTCTGATGGCGGCGCTGGATCGAGCATTCGCGTTCGTTGAGATAGACGATATTGCCATGCTGGTCGCCCAGCACCTGGATTTCGATGTGGCGCGGGCTTTCGATGAACTTCTCAATGAAGACGCGATCGTCACCGAAGGACGCCAGCCCTTCGCGCTTGGTCGCCTCGAATCCTTCGCGCACATCCTGCTCGCTATAGGCGAGCCGCATGCCCTTGCCCCCGCCGCCGGCCGAGGCCTTCATCATCACCGGATAGCCGATCTCGTTGGAGATTTTTACGGCATGGTCTGTGTCCTCAATGACGCCGACAAAGCCGGGGACAACGTTGACGCCCGCTTCCTTGGCCAGCTTCTTGGACTCGATCTTGTCGCCCATGGCCGCGATGGCATTGGCGGGAGGGCCAACGAAGATGATACCCTCCGCATCCAGCGCCTTGCGGAAGCTCTCGCGCTCAGAAAGAAAGCCATAGCCGGGATGGACGGCGTCGGCGCCGGTCGCCTTGCACGCTTCGATGATCTTGTCGGCCAGCAGATAGGATTGGGCGGCGGGCGACGGGCCGATATGCACGGCTTCGTCGGCCATCAGCACATGCGGCGCGCGCGCATCGGCATCGGAATAGACCGCGACGGTCGCAATGCCCATCTTCTTAGCCGTGCGCATGACACGGCACGCAATTTCGCCACGGTTCGCGATCAGGATCTTGGTGATTGCCATTCTATTTCCTATCCCAGTCCTATACTATCAGCCGTTCGGGCCGAGATTGTCGAAGCCCCGTTCTTCACTTCGGAAAGAAGTGCAGCCCTTCGACAAGCTCAGGGCAAACGGATGTTGTGTGTCAGCGAGAAAATTTTCGCCGAAGAATGAAGTAAATGCCGATCAGCCATAGGAGCAGAACAGGCACAGCAATATACCAACCGAGCCAAGCTGATCCGCTGCTCAGGATAAGCGCAGCGAAAGTCAGCCAAGAAAGAGCGATGACTTTACCGCCGGTCATACGCCCACCTGACCCACACCCGTCATGCCGGACTTGATCCGGCATCCCGCTTTCTTCCCGCGCGGCGGCGAAGAAGAAGCCGGACCCCGGATTAAATCCGGGGTGACGAGGGTGGGCGCGAATTTCACTCCGCCGCCTCCAACTCAACCTTCACCTCGGCCTGCATCGGCACGACGCCCAACTTCGCGAACAGCGCCGCATCCGCATTGTCGCCCGCATTCGCCGTCGTCAGCAGCTTGTCCCCGGTGAAGATACTGTTCGCTCCTGCCATGAAGCAGAGCGCCTGACAGGCCTCGCTCATGCTCTCGCGCCCGGCGGAGAGCCGCACCATGCTCTGCGGCATCACGATCCGCGCGGCTGCCACGGTGCGCACGAACTCGATCTCGTCGATCTTCGCGAGCGGCGTGTCGGCCAGCATATTGCCCAGCACCGTGCCCTTGACCGGAACCAGCGCGTTGATCGGCACGCTTTCGGGATGGCGGGGCAAAACGGCCAGCGCGTGCAGGAAGCCGACGCGATCCTCGCGCGTCTCGCCCATGCCCACGATGCCGCCGCTACACACATTGATGCCCGAATTGCGGACATTTTCGAGCGTCACCAGCCGATCGTCGAAGGTCCGCGTGGTGATGACCTTCTCATAATGTTCGGGCGAAGTGTCGATATTGTGGTTGTAATAATCGAGGCCCGCGTCGGCCAGCATGTCCGCCTGGCTTTCGCTCAGCATCCCCAACGTCATGCAGGTTTCCATGCCCATCTGGCGCACGCCCTTCACCATCTCGACGATGGCTGGCATGTCGCGATCCTTGGGGTTGCGCCAAGCCGCGCCCATGCAAAAGCGCGAGCTGCCCGCATCCTTCGCCTGCGCCGCCGCCTGCATCACCGCCTGCACGCTCATCAGCTTTTCGGCCTTGAGGCCGCTTTCGGCATGGGCGGACTGGTTGCAATAGCCGCAATCCTCCGGGCAGCCGCCGGTCTTGATCGACAGCAAAGTGGACAACTGCACCTGATTGCGCGGGAAGTTGGCGCGATGGATCGACTGCGCATCGAACATCAGGTCGTTGAAAGGCAGGTCGAACAGCGCAGCGATTTCGGCGCGGGTCCAGTCGGTGCGTGGAGTTCCCCCTTCCCGTTCGGTTCGAGCTTGTCCAGAACCCTGTGCATCCGTTCTCGACAAGCTCGAACCGAACGGAGATGGGGTTTCAGGGCTATTCATCACGCGGCTTCCTCCAGCGGGGGCATGTTGTGGCCAAGGAGGCGCAGCACATCGGCGGCGCACTCCACGACATTGGAGCCAGGGCCATAAATGCCCTGGACGCCCGCGTCACGGAGGAAGTCATAATCCTGCGGCGGGATGACGCCGCCCGCAATCACCTTGATATCGCTGCGGCCCTGCTCGCGCAGCTTGGCGATCAGTTCGGGAATCAAGGTCTTGTGCCCGGCGGCCAGGCTGGAGGCACCAACCACATCGACGCCGCTATCCAGCGCCAGCACTACCGTTTCCTCCGGCGTCTGGAACAGTGGTCCGGACACCACGTCAAAGCCCATATCGCCAAAAGCCGATGCAATGATGTTGGCGCCCCGGTCGTGTCCATCCTGGCCCATCTTCGCAACGAGAAGCTTGGGCCTTCGACCGAGGCGCCGTTCGACGGCCTGCACGCCGTCGAGAACCTGTTGCCAGCGGCTGTCATCCTTGTACGGCGCGCCATAGACGCCTTTCACAGGCGTCGGCTGCGTGCCGTAGCGCTGGAAGCTGTCCTCCATGGCGGAGGATATTTCGCCCAGCGTCGCGCGGGCGCGGGCGGCCTCGACCGCATGAGCGAGTAGGTTATTCTCGATGCTCTGCGGGCCGGCCGCCGCCGCGCGCAGGGCGTCGAGCGCCGCCTCACAGGCCGCTTCGTCACGGTCTGCCTTGACGCGATTGATGCGGGCGATCTGCGCTTCGCGCACCTTGCTATTGTCGACTTCCAGCGTCTCCAGCAGGTCTTCGTTGGCACGGCGATATTTGTTGACGCCGACGATCACATCCTCACCGCGATCGACGCGGGCCTGCCGCGCAGCCGCTGCCGTCTCGATCATCGCCTTGGGCCAGCCGGCGGCGACCGCCTTGGCCATGCCGCCCTCGTTTTCGACCCGATCAATGATCTCCTGCGCGGCGTCCACCAGCTGCTGGGTCAGCGCCTCGACATAATAGCTGCCGCCCAGCGGATCGACGACATTGCACATGCCGGTTTCTTCCTGAATCACCAACTGGGTATTGCGGGCGATACGGGCGGAAAAGTCGGTTGGCAGGGCGATCGCCTCATCCAGCGCATTGGTGTGCAGGGACTGGGTGCCGCCCAGCATCGCGGCCATCGCCTCGATGGTGGTCCGCATGACGTTGTTATAGGGATCCTGCTCGGTCAGGGACACGCCCGACGTCTGGCAGTGGGTGCGCAGCATCTTGGACCTCTCCTGCTGCGCGCCAAGCTGCGTCATCGCCCGATGCCATAGGACTCGCGCCGCGCGCAGCTTGGCGATTTCCATGAAGAAATTCATGCCGATGGCGAAGAAGAAGGACAGCCGCCCGGCAAACTTGTCGATGTCTAGGCCCGACGCCACGCCATATTTCACATATTCGATGCCGTCGGCGATGGTGAAGGCCAGCTCCTGCACCTGCGTCGCGCCGGCTTCCTGCATATGATAGCCGGAAATGGAGATGCTGTTGAACTTGGGCATCTCGCGCGACGTATAGCCGAAAATGTCGCTGATGATCCGCATCGACGGTTCGGGTGGGTAGATATAGGTGTTGCGGACCATGAACT
>NZ_DJDV01000061.1:0-9144 GCF_002431195.1 Sphingobium sp. UBA5915
ACGCCGCCGCGCGCCTGACCGCCGCCAGCGTGGATATCGGCAGCGTCGCGGAAAGCCCTGTGGCGATCGACAGCATAGAATGGTTCGCTTCGCCCATCGACAGCATCGCCCTGCTCGACCGCCTGCGACGCACTGGCGGCGACGCGCTACCGATCCTGGCGGTCAATCCCGGCATCGCGCCAGCCGATGCGAAACGCTGGCGCTATCTGGGCTACAAGGGCGGCAGCGAACCGGGCGTCATCGCCATGAACTTCCTCGCCCAGGCACGGGATGGCGACTGGTATGTGCTAAGCGCCAGCTGGAACAATCCGGCCGCACGGGTCGATGAACCCCGCTTCGTCGCGCTGATGACCCGCGCGCTTAACCTTCTGGCGCAGCACGCCCCTGCGCGTTGAGCGATCAGCCGGGCAACTCTATTCCCTCCAGAAAGTCGAGAAATGCCCGCACCCGCGCCGCCGTCCGGTCTTCCGCGGCATAAAGGGCGTGAATATCCTCGCCATCGCCCACGGCATAGTCCGCCAATATTTCTATCAGCCGCCCTGCCTCCAGGTCGCGAGCGACGTGAAAATAGCCATGCCGCGCTATGCCGCATCCCGCCACCGCCATCTGTCGCACCACCTCGCCCGAATTGCCGAAATACGCGCCTTCGACAGGCAGCTGCACGGTCTTTCGCCCGATGCGGAAGGGCCAGCTATCGACGGACCGGCGGAAGCTGAAGCGCAAGCAGTCATGTCCCGCCAGATCATTGGGCGTCGCGGGCGTCCCCCGCCGCGCCAGATAGTCCGGACTGGCCACCAACGCCATACGACTATGCCCCAGCTTCTTCGCACGCAGCCGCATATCGCGCAGCGGCCCGATGCGGATGGCGATATCCGCCCGCTCCTCGACCAGATCGACGATCGCATCCGACAGCGTCAAATCGATGCGGACGGCCGGATAGCGCGCACGGAAATCAGGCAGCATCGGGATCAGCCACTCAACCCCGAAGGACGGCGAGGCATTGATCCGCAACACGCCGCGCGGCGCGCCCCGTTCCTCGCCCAGCCCCGTCTCCAGTTCCATCATGTCGGTCAGCAGCACCATCATCCGGTCACGATAGGCCATGCCCTCGCGCGTCAGCGCCAGCGCCCGCGTCGTGCGCCGCACCAGCGTCACGCCCAGCCTCTGTTCCAGCCGCGCGATCGACCGGCTGACCGCCGATGGCGTCAGCCGCAACGCCTTGGCGGCATTGGCAAAGCTGCCTTCGGTCGCGACCATCAGGAATGTCTCGATATCGCCCAGTCGGTTATCCATGATTTCAATTCACTTCTGAAGTGATGACATGCGCTCTAATCATTAATCGCGCATGGCCTTACTTCTGTCCAGTTCGTTGTCAGGTTCAAAGGAAATCATCATGGATTTGAAGCTCTTGGGCAAAAGCGCCATCGTCACCGGTTCGACTGCCGGCATCGGTCTCGCCATCGCCAAAAGATTGGCCGACGAAGGAGTGTCCGTCACCATCACCGGCCGTAGTCAGGCCAAGCTGGACGCCGCCGCCGCGCAGGTCGGCGGCACCGTCAACCCCGTCCTTGCCGATCCCGCGACGGCTGATGGCGCCGCCGCCCTGATCGCCGCCGTTCCCTCCACCGATATCCTCGTCAACAATCTCGGCATCTATGAGGCAAAGGATTTTGCCGACATCAGCGACGCGGACTGGCATCACCTCTTTGAAGTCAATGTGGTCAGCGGCGCACGTCTCTCGCGCCACTATTTCCCGCAGATGCTCGCCGCCAATTGGGGCCGCATCCTCTTCATCGCTTCGGAAAGCGGGTTGCTCCCGCCCGCCGAAATGATCCACTATGGCATGACCAAGTCGGCGCAGCTCGCCATCTCGCGCGGCCTTGCCGAACATACGCGCGGCACCGGCGTCACCGTCAACAGCGTGCTGCCTGGCCCCACCCGATCGGAAGGCATCGTCGACTTCATCCGCTCGGTCGTCGAGGACAAGGACGCGCCGGAGGCCGATCGCGAAGCGGAGTTCTTCACCCGCATGCGCCCGCTCTCGCTCATCAAGCGGCTGATCGAAGCGGACGAGGTCGCCGCCATGGTGGCCTATCTCGCCAGCCCGCTGGCCGCCGCCACCAATGGCGCCGCGCTCCGGGTCGAAGGTGGCATGATCCCGACCATTGCCTGACGCCCGCAAGCCGCTGGCGATCCTGCTAGCGGCAAATGGCCCTGTCGCTCGTTCCCTTCCTTCGCCTATGAAGGATCAGAATGAGCGACACGGACAGCCTTTCCCGCATCGACGCCGCGCTGGCCCTGGACGGCTATGCGCGCCTTCCCGGTGCCGCCATGCGTGACCGGCTCGCCATTGCCGACCGCGACTGGGCGGATTTCGCCGCCAGCTGGAACGACCTTGGCCCGGATCGCTTCATGGCCGATGGCGGCCGCTATCGCCGCCGTCGCCACGCCACCTTTGCGCTGCGGGCTGGGGTCTTCACGCGCCGACCGCACCAGCCCCATTGGCAAAGCCGCGACTATAATCCTCTGAATGGCGACGTGCAGCGCTGGTTCGATCCTGTCGCCCCTGCCACCATCGCCAATCCTGTCGCCCAGGCGATCCTCGCCTTCTGCGCCGACAGTTTCGATCCCGCCAAATCAGGCGACTGGCATGTCGAACTGCATCAATTCCGGATCGAGGCCAGCGTCGCGCAGCAGGGCCGCCCGACGCCCGAAGGCATGCATCGCGACGGCGTCGACCGGGTGACGGTCATGCTGATCGAACGGCGCAACGTCCGCGAAGGCATTACCCGCATCGGCGCGCCCGACGGCACGCCGCTCGGCGAATTCACCCTGACCGATCCGGGCGACACGATGCTGATCGACGACCATAGAATTTTCCATGGCGTCACCGCAATCCACCCGGTCGATCCCGACCAGCCCGCCTGGCGCGACGCGCTGGTCGTAACCTTCGCGTCCGCCGGCTGACGAAACGCTATTTCAGCAGCACCAGCTCTTCCGCCATGCTGGGGTGCAGCGCGACGGTGTCATCGAAATCCTGCTTGGTGAGCCCCGCCTTCACCGCGACCGCTGCCGCCTGCAAAATCTCCGGCGCGTCCGGGCCGATCATGTGCAGCCCCACCACCCGGTCGGTCGTCGCGTCCACGATCATCTTGTAGAGCGCCCGCTCGTCGCGGTTCGCCAGCACATTCTTCATGGGCCGGAAATCCGACGTGTAGATTTTGACCGTGCCCAGCGTGTTGCGCGCTTCCGCCTCGGTCATGCCCACGCCCGCCAGCGGGGGATGGCTGAACACCGCTGAGGGCACGCAGCCATAATCGACCTTGCGCTTGTTACCGCCGAACACCGTATCGGCAAAGGCATGGCCTTCGCGGATTGCGACCGGCGTCAGCTGCAACCGGTCGGTCACGTCGCCCACCGCATAGATGCTCTCGCAGCTCGTCTGGCTATAGTCGTCGACCTTGATCGCGCCCTTCTCGTCCAGCTCGACGCCCGCCGTTTCCAGACCCAGCCCCTCGGTATGGGGCCGCCGCCCGGTCGCGAACAGCACCAGGTCGGCCGCCACCGGATCGCCGCTTTCGAACCGCACGCACAGCGTCCCGTCCTCATTCTTCTCGATCTTCTCCATCTTCGCATTGAAGCGGAAATTGATCCCCTTCATCGTCGAAATCTGGAGCAGCCTGTCGCGCACCGTTTCGTCATAGCCGCGCAGCAAGGTATTGCCGCGATTGACCATCGTCACATGACTGCCGAACTGGTGGAAGATGCCGGCGAACTCATTGGCGATATAGCCGCCACCCACGATGACGATGCGGCCGGGGCATTCGTCCAGATGGAACACCTCGTTGCTGGTGATGCCATGCTCCGCGCCCTCGACCTCCGGGATGATCGGCCAGGCGCCGGTCGCGACCAGGATGACCTTCGCGGTCACCTCCCGCCCGCTCGCCAGCTTGACGCTGTGCGGCCCGGTGATCGTCGCCCGCTCGCTGATCAGCTCGACCTTGTGGTTGTCGAGCGTATTCTTGTAGAGTCCCTCCAGCCGGTCGACATCCGCCAGCACATTGTCGCGCAGCGTCGTCCATTCAAAACCGCAATCGGGCACATTCCAGCCAAAGCGCCGCGCGTCCTTCAGATCCTCGGCAAAATGCGCGCCATAGATGAGCAGCTTCTTGGGCACGCAGCCGCGGATGACGCAGGTGCCCCCGACCCGGAACTCCTCGGCCACCGCGACCTTGGCACCATGCGCCGCCGCCACCCGCGACGCCCGCACCCCGCCCGATCCCGCGCCAATGACGAAAAGGTCGAAATCATAGTCGCTCATGCCGGTCTCCGCTGATGATGCGCGCGATATGGCGGCTGGCGCGGCGAGTTACAAATGGCAATCGCCGCAAACCATTCCGTTCGGTTCGAGTAGCCTTCGAGCGAAGTCGAGAAGACGTATCGAGAACAGGTTCTCGACAGGCTCGAACCGAACGGGTTTAGGTTACTCTCCCAAAGCCAGATCGATCAGCGCCATGGTCGACGGATCAAATCCGCTCGGCCCATCGGCCTCGATCGACTTGGCGATCTCCTTGCCCAGTTCCACGCCGAACTGGTCGAACGGGTTGATCCCCATCAGCACGGCATTGGCGAAGGTGCGATGCTCGTAGAAGGCGATCAGCGCGCCCAGCGCCTCTGGCGTCACATCCTCCATCAGGATCGTGGTCGACGGCCGCCCGCCGGGATAGGCGCGCGCCGGATCGTCCGGATTCTCCTTGCCCCGCATCAGCGCCGCGCCCTGCGCAAAGCAGTTGACCAGCAGCGCCCGGTGATGCGCCGGGTCCAGCGTATGGCCCTGTTCAATCGAGGCGATGAACTCGACCGGCGCGATGATGGTCCCCTGGTGCAGCAACTGGAACACCGCATGCTGTGCATCGGTGCCCACTCCGCCCCAGGTGATCGGCGCGGTCGGGCCGTCGACCGGCGTGCCATCGCGCTTCACGCTCTTGCCGTTGCTCTCCATCTCCAGCTGCTGAAGATAGGATGGCAGCAGCTTCAGCCGCTCGTCATAGGCGAACAGCGCGCGGGTCTGGCATCCCATCACCCGCGCATAATATTGGTCGGCGAAGGCCGCGATCAGCGGGGCGTTTTCGCGCGGGTCGGACAGGCGAAAATGCCGGTCCATCGCCGCGGCTCCTTCCAGCAGGCTCTCGAACGCGTCCCAGCCCAGTGACAGGGCGGCCGGAAAACCGATCGAAGACCAGAGCGAATAGCGCCCGCCCACGCTTTCGGAAAAAGGCAGGATGCGCGTTTCGTCGACGCCCCATTCGATTGCCTTGTCGGGCGAGGCCGTCAGCGCGATGACCCGGCCATAGGGGTCCTCTACGCCGGCCTCGACCATCCAGTTGATCGCGCTTGCGGCGTTCAGCATCGTCTCGGTCGTGGTGAAGGTTTTCGACGCGACCGCGATCAGCGTATAGGCCGGGTCGAAACTGTCCATTGCCCGCTCCAGCGCGGTGCCATCGACATTGGACACGATCGCCACGTCATAGCGGATGCCATCGCCGTCCAGCGCGTCGATGATGAGGTCGGGACCAAGCGCCGACCCGCCAATGCCAATATGCAGGATATGACGGATCTCGCCCAACGCACCCGCCTCGATCGCATCGATCAGCGCGCGCATCCGCGCGTGCAGCGCCTTGGCTCGTGCAACGCTGTCGGCATTGCCCTCGCCGCGCTCGGCAGGATGCTCGGCGGCGCGACCTTCGGTATTGTTGACCGCCTCGCCAGCGAAAAGCGCATCGCGCTGCGCGGCAAAGCCCTGTTCATGCGCCAGGGTCAGGAACGCGTCGATCAGTTCGCCGGTCAGGTGCGTCTTGGACCAGTCGAACCGCAAAGGCCCCTGGCTGAGCACCAGCGACGACAGCCGGTCGGGCTCAGCGGTAAAGATCGTCTTGAGGTCGGGTTGGGGCAGCGCGGCAATGGCCGCCAAGGGACCGTGCAGTGCAGGGCTGGTCATGCTGGGAATCCTTTTTGTGACGTTGGTCGATATCGACGCTGCACCGGTCGATTCTGTGTCTTTCTAGACCGGGCTTGCGTGCAATGCACCATCGGGCGTGCTTGACGCGGCCTTTACGACGCCTCAAAAGCCGCGACGGCCCTTTTTACGGGCTGAAGCGAAGGAAAAGACCAGCATCCATGACTGCCAAATCCGAAACACGGGACTTCCTCTGGTTTCTCGTCAAGCTGGGCCTGTTCGTCTTCATCCTGCGCAGCTTCATCGTCTCGCCCTTCAACATCCCATCGGAATCGATGCAGCCGCGCTTGCTGATCGGCGATTATCTGCTGGTGGCCAAATGGCCCTATGGCTATTCGCGCTATTCGTTGCCGTTCAGCGTGCCGTTGATACCCGGCCGCATCCTTGCCTCGACGCCGGAACGCGGCGACGTGGCGGTGTTCAAGGCGCCGCCGACGCAGAAGAATGATTATATCAAGCGCGTGATCGGCCTGCCCGGCGACATCGTCGCGGTACGCGGCGGCACGGTCTATCTGAACGGTCAGGCCATCCCCAAGCAGAAGGTCGCCGACTTCGTCATTCCCGTGACGCCCAACATGATCGAAGCGTCGGATAAGGAAGGCAGCCCCTCGCCCTGCTATCGGCCTGAGTTTGAGGAAGCCGCACCGGGCGGTGGCCGGCAATGCCGCTATCCGCAATTTCGCGAAACGCTGCCCGGCGGAAAAAGCTATAATGTGCTCGACCTGCTGCCCGATGGAGCGGCCGATGATCGTGACGCCGTGCTGGTGCCCGAAGGCCATCTCTTCATGATGGGCGACAATCGCGACCGCAGCGCCGACAGCCGCTTCCCCGCGGTCGAAGGCGGCGGCATCGGCCTGGTCCCGGAAAAGAATCTGGTGGGCAAAGCGCTGGTTTCGGTGTTTTCGACCGATGGCAGCGCCAACTGGCTGCTCCCCTGGACCTGGTTCACCGCCGCACGCTGGAGTCGCATCGGGGAAGGCTTTTGACCGTATCGCCACCCAGACCTGACACCGATGGCTGGCTCAAAGATCTGATCGGCCGCGCGCCGCACAACCGCGCGACGTTCGAACAGGCGCTCACCCATGGCAGCGCCAAGCCGGTCAATTATGAGCGGCTGGAATTTCTGGGCGACCGCATATTGGGCCTGTTGATCGGCGAATGGGTGTTCGACCGCTTCGCCGACGAACCCGAAGGCAAGCTGTCGCGCCGCTACAACGCCCTCGTTTCCGGCGAAACCTGCGCCGACATCGCCCGCACCGCCGGCGTCCCCAAACATCTGATCCTGGGCAAGCAGGCACGCGACGATGGCGCCGCCGACAGCGACAATGTGCTGGGTGACGTGATGGAGGCGCTCATTGGCGCGCTCTATCTGGAAGGCGGCCTGGACGAAGCACGCGCCCTCGTCCGCCGCTTGTGGGGGAACCGGGTCGACACCCAGACCAGCGCGCCGCGCCACCCCAAGTCCGCGCTTCAGGAGTGGGCCGCCGCCAACAGGCGCAAGCCCCCCGAATATCAGATGACAGACCGCTCCGGCCCCCAGCATGCGCTGCGCTTCACCGTCGCCGTCTCGATCAAGGGCGCAGGCGAGGCAAGCGCGACCGGCGCATCCAAGCAGGAAGCAGAAACGGCGGCGGCCAAGGCGCTGCTGGAGAAACTGGCGGGATAGGTCCAGCTTCCTCTCAAGATAGAAAACACCTACAACATTCTCGTCATCCCGGGCTTGACCCGGGATCCCGCTTTTTTCGCAAAACACGCAAGAATAAGCGGGATCCCGGCTTTTTCGCCGGGACGACGAGATTGCCGTAGTCGAACGGAGTATATTTGTTGGACGTTTCAGAAGAATCCCAGCGCTGCGGCGTCGTCGCGATCGTCGGGGCGCCCAATGCGGGCAAATCCACGCTGGTGAATGCGCTGGTAGGGCAGAAGGTGGCGATCACCAGCCCCAAAGCGCAGACCACTCGCACCCGTGTCATGGGCGTCGCGATCGAAGGCGACGCGCAGATCGTGCTGGTCGACACGCCCGGCATCTTCGCGCCCCGCCGCCGGCTCGACCGCGCGATGGTGCAGGCCGCCTGGGGCGGCGCGCAGGGCGCGGACCTCATCGCGCTTGTGGTCGATGGCAAGGCGGGCCTTGGCCCCAAGATGGAGCCGATCATCGAGGCGCTCGTCCATCGCCCGGAGCGCAAATGGCTGATCCTCAACAAGGTCGATATCGCCATCAAGGAAAAGCTGCTGGTCCACACCCAGAAACTCTATGAGCGGGTGGGCTTTGAGGAGACATTTTTCATTTCCGCCCAGACTGGCGACGGCCTGGCGCAGCTCAAGACCGCCTTTGCCGACGCTATGCCGCGGGGACCATGGCATTTCCCGGAGGATCAGGTGTCGGATGCCACCGACCGCATGCTGGCGGCCGAAATCACCCGCGAACAGCTCTACCATCAGCTCCACGCCGAACTCCCCTATGCCGCTGCCGTCGATACCGAACAATATAAGGAACGCGAGGATGGATCGGTCGAAATCCACCAGCAAATCCTCGTCGCTCGCCCGACCCAGCGCGCCATCGTGCTCGGCAAGGGCGGTCAGCGTCTCAAGGAAATCGGATCAAAGGCGCGCGCCGAACTGGCCACGCTGCTCGGCGTCAAGGTCCATCTCTACCTGCACGTCAAGGTGAAGGAAGATTGGGAAGACGACCGTTTCATCTACCGCGACATCGGTCTGGACTGGGTGGAATGACGTTACGGAGACGGAATTTTTACCAAGATCCCTTAGACGCGGGCCATGCGTCCCTATTCGAGAGCGATCGTCGGGATTGTCTTTTCCGTCTCCACCTCCTTGGTGGCGATGTGGGTCATGTCGCGCTTCCCGGGCATGGATATTCCCACACCCTATTGGATATTCGGTTTTTTCGCGCCGCTATTCATCTCGACTCCTGTATGCCTGCTGCTGGCGAGGCAGGTCGAACAGAAGCGACGGCTGGCCGAATCGCTCCAAAAGGCCATGGCCGAATTGCGACATCTGTCGGAAATCGACCAGATGACGGGTCTTTTCAACCGAGCCACTTTTCTCCTCCGGCTTGAGCAAGCCCGCGCTGCTGCTCCCGGCGTATGCCTGCTGATCGACGTCGATCA
>NZ_DJDV01000085.1:0-35436 GCF_002431195.1 Sphingobium sp. UBA5915
GAAAACCCGGGACGCTTCAAACCGTAGAACACCAGTATATGGTCGGCCATGATCATCTCCCATGCATAGCGATTGAGGTGGCCGCAGTGCGGTTCAACGTCAACCTCCGAGGCGGGCTGGAAAGCCATGCCGCCCCATTACTGAAGTTTTCAAGGTCACTTGCCTCCACGGTTGCAACTGCGCCGCCCGGTGGCGCGAGCGACAGTTGAAGCGATAAATTTGGTCTCACGCTTTTCGTGGAGCATTTTTACGTTGTTCATGCCATTGCCGTCCTGCCAGATGAGTGCCCGCTAGGCCTTCGTTTCCCCAACTAAATTGATAGGGTGGGATTTCAGCTTCCCACCAAATTGCGGCAGCCCGACTGCGGTTAGTGATTGAATAATTCTACGACTACGATCGATGCTCCCCCCATGGCTAAAATTGGAACGCGTTGCAGCCGCGGGCCATATTGCTTGTATGAGGGGGAAGCGTACGTCCCTACTGTTCGGAGGGATCTGCAAAGTCGCTCTCGCCTTCTCGCAAGCGGAATGGCCACAACAGACCCGATTTGCAGCCCGGTACTCCATCTGCGGTGATGACGTCGATCAGCATGGACCCGAGTTTCTCTCCCAGTGCATGGAGATCCAATGAGAAGCAGGTGAGTGGCGGATCGAGCCCCATACATGCTGGCGTGTCTCGCGATCCGATAACGGCGAAATCCATACCAGGCTGAAGGCCCCGACCGCGAAGCGCGGCATAGATGCCAACTGGACCGTTCTCGCTCATTGCGAAGGCGGCCGTTGGTGGATCATCCAAGTCCAGGAAGGCATCCGTCGCAGCGGCACAAGCCACGGGATCGATATCGCCAACGTAGATAAGTTGCTCGTCAGGTGTCAGTTGGGCCGCCTCCAAAACCTCACGATATGTGTCTATGACGATGCTGCTGAAATTTACATCGAGCCCGGGGGTGATCAGAGCGATGCGACGGTGCCCTTGGCCGATCAGGCGGCTGACGGCGTTACTGATCAGCTGCTGAAAATCAAGATCGAGCCAAGGATAGCCGCTGGGATTGCCAGTTCGGCCAAAGGCGACGAAAGGAAGCTGGCGAGCCGCGAGAAGTTCGACTCGCTCGTCATGTCGCTTAATCTCGGCAAGTAGCCAAGCATCGGCAATACCCCGCCCAAGGCTGCGGCGCAGATGCTCCAGTTCGTTCTGATCGTGGCGGACCGGCAGCACAATCAACTCATAGCTGGCACGTTCGAGATGACGTTGAAGCCCACCCATCAGCGATAGGAAAAAGGGGTCGCCATAAGCGCCGCTCTCAGCGGTGACGGGCAGGATAAAGGCGACGGCTCCGGTCTTTCCTCGCCGTAGCGACCGGCCTGACTGGTTTGGAGTGTAGCCAAGCCGCGCCGCCGCCTCAATCACCCGGCGACGGGTCGCGGTGCTGACATCGGACGCGTCGTTAAGCGCGCGAGACACTGTGCCGATGGACAGGTTCAGGTGCTGAGCGAGGCCGCGGATATTCATGAGTTTCGATCTGGCAAGATGAGCGGCGCAAAATGCAAGCGCAAAAAGCAGATTGATCTCACGAGCTTCATCCGTAAACGTTTACGGAGCAACGGCGAGTAGCGGTTGCGAGCGACGACGGCAGGGAGATGGCATGCGGGTCAAATATCGAGGCAGGCTGAGGGCGGCGTTGTTGCTCATCGGATCGGTTATTACTCCCTTGCTAGCTTTTGATGGCTTGCAGGCTGCGCCCGCTGCTGACACGGGGCTGGATACGCGGGGTCACCTGCAAAGCGTGCTGTCCGGCCCTGAGAGCGGCTTCGCCTTCACGCGCCTCGCTCAAGGCGTGCAAATCCGTGTCGGCGCCATCACCAAAAATCTGATTTTCTATGGTCCCGCTACGCTTCGCGTGAATGCCAATCTGGGCGAAAACTATTGGACCGCGCCTAGCTTGGCGGTGATCGCCAAGCCGCAGGCCGTGGCTTTCACCATTTCGGAAAACGCCGACACGCTGACGATCAGGAGCGCGAAACTGCGTCTCGAGGTAAGCAAGGCGAACGGCGCGCTGCGCTTCTACGACGCGTCGGGCAAGCTTTACACGCAGGAGAATGCCGCCGCGCCGCAGACGCTGGCGAAGCGAACCATATCCGGCGCGCCGACGCTGGAGGCGAGCAACAGCTTCACGCTTCGGCCGGACGAGGCGATCTATGGCCTGGGTTTCCACGGCACCGACACGAGCAACCGCCGCGGCAAGGAATTGCTACTCGTGCAGACCAATGTCGGCATCGTCATCCCGATGCTGATGTCCTCGCGCCGCTATGGGGTGCTTTGGGACAGCTATTCCCAAATGCGGTTCAAGGACGATGCCAACGGCGCATCGATGTGGGCCGAAAGCGCGCCGGGCGGCGTGGACTATTATTTTATGGCCGGCGAGACCCCAGATGCGGTCGTCGGGGCCTATCGCGATCTGACCGGCCAGGCACCCATGTACCCCAAGCAGGCATTCGGCCTGTTCATGAGCAAGGAGCGGTACAAGACCCAGGCACAACTAATCGACGTCGCGCGGAACTTTCGCAAGGACGGCTTCCCGCTCGATTATATCGTGCAGGACTGGCAATATTGGGGGTCGGACAAGGACGGCAGCTGGAGCGGGATGACCTGGGATCCGACGCGCTATCCTGATCCCGCCAGCATGGCGCGTGACGTGCACGATATGCACATGAAGCTGATGGTGTCGATCTGGCCATCGATCGGCAATGATACGGCGCTGGCAAAGGAACTCGACGGCCACGGCCTGCGCTTCGAGCCGTTGCACTGGATTTCGAAACATGCGCGCGTCTACGACGCGTACAGCCCGTTGGGCCGGCAAATCTATTTCAGGCACATCAAGTCAGGATTGCTGGACAAGGGCGTCGACGCGCTATGGATGGACGGCACCGAGATTGAGGTGTCGAGCGCGATGTGGAATGCGCAGGACAATATTCGCGACACCAAGGCGCTGGGCAAAAACGCGCTGGGCGACTTCACCCGATATCTCAACCCCTATTCGCTGCTCACCACGCAGGGCACCTATGACGGGCAGCGTGCGACTAGCGACAAGCGCGTGTTCACGCTGACCCGATCGGGCTGGGCAGGGGCGCAGCGGACCGCGGCAGCGTCTTGGAGCGGCGACATCTATTCCAGTTGGAAGACCCTGAAGCAGCAGGTGGCGGACGGGGTCAACGTGACGGTGACCGGCAACCCCTATTGGACGCAGGATACGGGCGGCTTCTTCGTCGCGGATTTTCCCGGCGGGGAGAAGAACCCCGCCTGGCGCGAGCTTTATGCCCGCTGGCTGCAATTTTCGGCCTTCAATCCGATCATGCGGATTCATGGCACCAACGTCGAGCGCGAACCCTATCTGTTCAAGGCGACGGACCCGGTCGTCTATGCCTCGCTGCTGAAGTCCACACAGCTGCGCTACCGCCTGCTGCCCTATATCTACAGCCTGAGCGCCAAGGTGACGTCGGACAGCTATACGCTGATGCGGCCGTTGATGATGGATTTCCCCGACGACCGCGCGACCGACAGGATCGACGACAGCTTCATGTTTGGCCCCGCGATCCTGGTCCATCCGGTGACGCGCGCGATGTACCACATCCTGCCGCCGCCCGCGGCGACCATCCCTTCGGAGTTTCTGCGCACCCCCGAAGGCGAGCCGGGGCTTGCCGGGCAATATTTCGAGGGGGAGAATTTCGAGAGGCCCAGGAGCCGTTTCACTGACCTGAAGGTCGATCACACCTGGCCCGACCCGCCGCTGGCGGAGATTCCGGCGGGCCTCGCAAACCTCCAGCATTTCTCAGCGAAATGGGAAGGGACGATCACCGCGCCCGAGGACGGCGAATATGAGATAGGGCTGGAGGGCAATGACGGCTTCCGCCTGAGGTTGGACGGTAAGACGGTGGTCGAGGATTGGGCGGCAGGTTCCGCACGCTATAAGGGCACCACGACCTCGCTGCGCAAGGGCGAGGCGGTAAAGGTCGGGATCGACTATTATCAGGTCGACGGCAATCGCGTGCTGCGCCTCGCCTGGCGTCGCCCTGGCGAGCGGCAGGCGATCAATGGACCCAAGCCGGCGCTGGACGAGAGCGTGGAAACCTATCTGCCAGCAGGCGCAGGATGGTATGACTTCTGGACCAACGAACGGTTCGAAGGCGGTCGCCGCGTAATGCGCCAAACGCCGCTGGATCTGGTCCCGCTTTATGTGCGGGCAGGATCGATCCTGCCGATGGGTCCCGAAGTCCAATATGCGACGCAGGACCCGGGCGCAGCCTATGAGGTACGCATCTACCCCGGGGCGGACGCGCGCTTCACCCTCTACGAGGATGACAACGAAACCTACGCCTATGAAAAGGGCGCTCGCGCCACATATGATCTAGCATGGAACGATGCGACGAAGACACTGAGCGTGGGTGCGCGCAAGGGCAGTTTCCCAGGGATGACGCCCCGCCGCGACCTCAAGCTCGTGCTCATGACCGACATCGGCAAAGGCGGCATGGACGTGCTGCCGGCAACCAAGGTGATTTCCTACACTGGCAAGGCGACAAAGGTGCAGTTCTGATGAGACGGTTACTTCACTTGTTGCAGGTGGGCCTTCCCGCGCTTTCCGGTATCGCCATCACTCTGCCGGCCATTGCTCAGCCTGGCCCGCCCATCATCCAGACCCGCTTCACCGCCGATCCGGCCCCACTGGTGCATGATGGCGTCGTCTATCTCTACACCAGCCATGACGAGGACGATGCCAACGGCTTCGAGATGCGAGACTGGCTGCTCTACAGTTCGACCGACATGGTCAACTGGACAGACCGCGGAACGGTCGCATCGCTCAAGACCTTCCAGTGGGCGGTCCAAACAAACGATGCGTGGGCGCCACAGGTGGTCGAGCGTGGTGGGAAATTCTACCTCTATGCCCCGATTAGCGTGGCGGGATCGCCGAAGAACGTCATCGGGGTGGCCGTCGCAGACAAACCGGAAGGGCCGTTCGTCGATGTGCTTGGCAAACCGCTGATCGCCGCTCAAGATGGCTTCATCGATCCCACGGTCTGGATCGATGATGACGGTCAGGCCTATCTCTACTGGGGCAACCCCGACCTCTGGTATGTCAGGCTCAACAAGGACATGATCTCCTATTCCGGACCGATCACCAAGGTTGATCGCATCCTCGATTATCAGGAGGGGCCGTGGTTCTTCAAGCGCGACAATCGCTATTATATGGCCTTCGCATCGACCTGCTGCTCCGAAGGGATCGGCTATGCGATGAGTGACAAGCCGACCGGGCCTTGGACCTACAAGGGTCCCATCATGGATCATGATGCGCGCGCCACCGGCAATCATCCCGGCATCATCGACTACAAGGGTGGTTCTTATTTGTTCGGCTTCCACTATGAACTGAACTTTGCGGTAACGCCGATCCATCATGAACGGCGATCCGTGAATGTGGCCAAGTTCAGCTACAATGCGGACGGCACCATTCCTAACCTGCACTGGTGGGATGTGACCAGCGCGCCTCAACTGGAGCCGCTCAACCCCTATAAGAGAGTTGAGGCGGAAACGATCGCGTGGACATCCCGGATCAAGCGCAATCGCGATCGAGTATATGCTTGGGTGCCTGGGGTCACGACTGCAGGCGATCCGCAACACAGCATCTACGTCACTCGCACGCTCGACCGCACCTTCGTCAAGGTTGCAGGGGTGGACTTCGGCTCAGCCGGGGCAAGTCGCTTTTTCGCAACCGTTGCGAACGGCGCGCCCGGCTCGGTCATGGAACTGCGCCTGGATCGCATCGACGGCCCGGTGATCGGAACGCTTCACGTCGGCAACGCCGATGTTGGTGGCCAGTGGCAGGAACGTGCAACGCCCGTCAAAAACGCGATCGGCACCCGTGATCTCTATTTCATCTTCAGGGGTCCGGGCGATCACCCGCAGTTCGATTTCGATCACTGGCGCTTCGCAAGATAACCCTCCGCCGCCTTAGCGGAGGCAGCGTACCTTGCTAAGAGTGCAAGGGGCAGCTTTCAGGATCGCCAACCCTTCGCCGAACGACCGCTCGTAAAGCGCAAAGCCGGACGGCTGGTTTGCGCGACCCAATGGCGGGTTTCTACGAAAGCCGACGCTCGCATCTACACAACGAATGTCTTGAATTGGTCGGGATAGGCCCGGAGAATACCAGATCGTCATACCCGAAGCGTTTCTTCGATGGCCGCTCTGGCCATTGGAGAACGATCATGGAGATGTTTGAAACCGCACCCACCGCCACCAAGCGTCAAGTCTGGAATGCCGGAAGAACCGTCGGCGCGAAGCGTGCGCTGAAACCGAAGCAGATATGGGAGATCCGGTTCTACCTCAATCAGCACCGCCGCGTGCGAGATCGGGCGCTATTCGACCTGGCGATCGACAGCAACCTTCGAGGCTGCGACTTGGTGCAGATGAAGATCGGCGACCTTGTCAGCGGCGGGCAAGTTCGAACGCGGGCTATTGTCATGCAGCAGAAAACGGGCCGACCGGTTCAGTTCGAGCTGCTTCCAGACGCTCGCGCCAGCCTGCTGACTTGGCTCGAACGGCGGGGCGGCACGGTGGATGACTACGTCTTCCCTAGCCGGGTCGATCATGATGGCCATCTCAGCACCCGCCAGTACGCCCGGCTTGTCGATGAATGGGTGACAGGGGTCGGTCTAATGCGAAGTGAATATGGCACACACTCGCTCCGCCGAACGAAGGCATCGATCATCTACAGGGCGACTGGCAACTTACGTGCGGTCCAAATCCTCCTTGGCCATAGCAAGATCGAGAACACGGTCCGCTATCTCGGGATCGATGTGGAAGATGCACTTGCCCTTGCCGAGAACACCGAGATTTGATCTGTTGGCTCCTCGCTCCGGCGAGGGGCCAACCTTGCGGCGCATGGGACATTCCTGCCGGTCGGCGCCGCGACTGCGAACGTCCGGTTACGCCGCCACCGGCCATTCGTGGTCCCGCTTAATCCGTTTCCCCAAGGTCCGGGCTGGTGGACAAGTACGAACCCGCTGGCGCGGAAGTGGCGCCTGACGTTGAAGTTGCGCAGTTCACCCGGACGCGCTCCATTGGTTGAGCGCTGCTTTTCATAGGCAGACCCTCAAGACTCCTTTCAGTGATGAGGAGTCGACCAGTGACCAACACCCATTCCGATGATCCTGTCACGACGCTGCGCCAGCGGCTGATCGAGGACATGAACCTGCATCGCCTGTCGCGGGCCACCCAGCGCAACTATCTGCGTGACGTGGCGCGGTTCGCAAGCTGGCTGGGCCGACCGCCGGACACCGCGACCGATGAGGATCTGCGCCGATACCAGATCAAGCAGAGCCAGACCGGCCATGGCGCGCCGGCGATGAACGCGGTCGTGTCGGCGCTGCGCTTCTTCTACACGCGCACGCTCGACCGTGCCGATCTGACCCGCAAGCTCTATCGGGTGAAGCATCCTCGCGCATTGCCGACGGTGCTCAGCCGCGAGGAGGTTGCCCGGATGCTGGACGCAACGGCCAGCATCAAGCACCAGGCGATCCTGTCGGTGGCTTATGGCGCGGGCCTGCGCGCTTCGGAGGTCACCAAGCTCAAAGAAGTGCGCGATATCGACAGCGAGCGGATGCTGCTCCGGGTGAAGTGCGGCAAGGGTGGTCGACACCGCAATGCCATGCTGGCGGGCGATCTGCTCCTTCTCCTGCGTAAGTGGTGGAAGATCGGTCGCCGGGAGGGTGTGATGCATCCCGGTGGCTGACTGTTCCCGGGTCAGCATTGCCTCAAGCCCATCTGCTACCGGCAGGTCCACCGCATCGCCGCCGAGGCAGCCCATGCGGCGGGATCACCAAGCGCGTCGGTCCGCACACGCTGCGCCACAGCCCTTCGACTGCCTGCTAAGGCAGGCGCTCAGGAGAGACAGCAAGCGGCGGCAGCGCGCGCTCGAAGTCGAGCGTCTTGGCGGGGGAGAGCAGCGCAATCATGTGGCAGCGGTAGCGACCGCGGACCCTCGCGTCAAAACGTCACGGCCTGCTATTGTGGTCGCTTGGAAGTCCTTGGCTTGCACCACTGTCGAAGATGAACTTAAGGCAGCTTTCGAGCATCGTTTTTTCGGTCGCGAATGACCGAATGTGAGCGGGAAGCCAGTATCGACCTTATGTGCAACGTTCGATTATCGGCTTTAAAGGTCGCGAGCCATTTCCCGAGCCTTGGCAAAGATACTTAGAAATTCACTCTCAGTCAGACGGCCGATGGCAAGAAGGTTTTCGACGAGGAAAGCCGGCGTGCCGCGGATACCAAGACCAAAGGCAAGATTGGCGTCCTGTTGCAAGCGGCTCATAAATGCCTTGCGCTCATGTTTCAGGTCATCCGCGGCCTGTTCCCTATCGGCCCCGACATCGTTGGCGATATCGCGCAGCACTGCCTCGCTCAGCGGCTTGTGCATTGCCATCGTGCGGTCGTGATAGGCGGAATAAAGACCCTGTCGGTCCATTGCGAGGCCGACCAGGGCGGCGCGCTCCGCCATCGGCCCGAAGAAAGCGAGATCGCGATACTCAATTCGCACATCACCGTCATGCTTCACGGCGGCTGCAAGAACGTGCGCGGTCACCTTGCAGATCGGACAGAGGAAATCATTGAACGCAACGATGGTCACTGAGCCTTCTGGATTCCCCGCCGCACGGCTCGTTCGCTGGGCAGCGGTGGTTAGCGCTCTGCCGTTTGATGACATGTCACGAGCTAATGGCGCGTTTTCGCGAAGTATCCGGCTGCCGAGCCACCCCACTCCGGCAAGTCCGGTTAAAACGGCAAAGTCGCGGCGGCTAAATGCCTTGCGCCGGGGTACATCGGCCTGATCGGGCGAAACGTCAGTTCGCACCATTGCTCGATTTCCGGACACGATGTGATGGAAAGCGTAACACGGCGGCAAAACCGGCATCATTCATACGAAACTCCAGAACGCCTTGTGCGGGAGCGATTGCTGCCTCTACGATCGAAAGACCAAGTCCGGTGCCGCCCGACATGGCGCGAGGGCCACGTTCGAACCGACGGCGCACACGCTCAACCTCGTCCGCCGCGATGCCTGCGCCACCATCGATGATACGCAGCTCCAATCCATCGTTCGCGGCGCATTCGATCCGCACCGGGCCGGAGCTCCCATGCTGCAGAGCGTTCTCTACCAGATTGCCCAGCGCCAGGCGCAGGGCTTCGGCATCAATGGCAAGTTCGACATTGCGGAGCGTACAGGAGGTGACGATTGGCCGATCGCTCGCCGCGGCGAGATGCGCATAGTCGCTGGCGACGCCGCTCACCACGTCATTTACATGGGCGAAGCGGTTGGCCGGTTCAGCCTCTCGCCCCTCCTGCCGGGCCAGCTCCAGCAGCTGGCGCACTAGGCGACTGGTGCGATCCACCGAGATAGCAATCCGCTCCAGGGCATGATCTCGCATGGCCGGGTCAGTGGCGCGGCGGGCCACTTCCGCCTGGGTTTTGAGTCCAGCCAGCGGCGTCTGAAGCTCGTGCGCCGCGTTGGCCACGAAGTCGCGCTCCGCCCGTCGCGCTGCCTCGAGACGGTTGAGCAGATCGTCCATTGCCTGCACCAGCGGCCTCAGTTCTTCGGGCACGGGGTCGACGGCGAGCGGTTCAAGGCTTTGCGGCGAACGCAGCTCGATTGCGCGGGCAATACGGGCCAGCGGTGAAAGACCGCTCCGGACGCCAAACCAAAGCAGCATTGCGAGCGCAACCAGTCCAACCGCTGCGGGCAGCAGCAAGCCCAACATCAGATCGTTGACCAGATGCTGGCGGACCGCCAGACTGTCGCCGACCATCACTCTGATGCCGCGCGCTGCGTCGACATGCGTATAGACGCGCCACTGTTCATCCCCGATCTGGCGACTTGAGAGGCCGGGTGCGCCAGCAGCCAATGGCGCATCGGGCGCGCCGGCTGACTGGCCGACCAAAGCGCCGTCCAGCGACCAGATCTGGCAAGACAACTGCCGGGAATACGGCGCCGGTGCCAGTCGCCGCGCCGGCCCGCTGGCGGGAACGTCGAGCGCAGCGACCATGCGCGCCGCCTCTATCAGCCGACCATCAAGCACCCGCTCCACTTCCGCCCTTGTTGAAAAACTCGTCCAGCCAGCCGCCCCCGCCCAGACCAGCATGGTCACGCCGAGGACGAGGACGAACAGGCGGATCCGCAACGCGGTCATGATCGGGTAATCCGGTAACCCTCTCCACGCACCGTTTCGATGCTGCTCCGACCGAGTTTGGCGCGGAGCTTATGGATATGTACTTCCACAGCGTTGCTTTCGATTTCTTCCTGCCAGCCATAAATGCGATCTTCTAGCTGACTGCGCGACAGCACGTGTCCCGGGCGTTCGGCCAAAGCATGCAGGATCGCAAACTCCCGGCGAGAGACGGTGATTTCCTCGCCATCCAGGGCCACCGATCGACGCGCTTCGCTGATTGTCAGCGCACCCAGTTCCAAGTCGCCGCTTGAACGCCCGCTGGCCCGACGCATGATCGCGCGCAGACGGGCGGACAGTTCGGTAAGGTCGAAGGGTTTGCCCAGATAATCGTCTGCACCGCGATCAAGTCCGTCGACCCGATCCGTGACCATATTGCGCGCTGTCAACAACAGTACGGGCGTCTCGACGGCAGCCCGTCGCCATTCAGCGAGCAGATCGAGACCGGACCCCTCTGGCAGGCCAATATCAAGCACGACGCCGGCATGATCTCCGATTGCGGCGCGCGCATCGGCAAGACAGGCGACCGCATCGACCTCGAACCCTTCAAGGCCCAGCCCAGCCACGATACCGTCGCGCAGCACGTCATCATCCTCGACAAGCAGTATCCGCATCTCTGCTCCTTTCCCTGCTCACCTTACCGCTGCCTTAAGCCCATTGCTAAGCCTGCCTTAAGGAAGGGTAGTGAGGAGAACCCCAATGGATGGCGTCATACAAATCGGCCCACTTGCCATGGCGACAGACCGCTTGATCGCCGTTGCCGCGATCTGGGCGTTTCTGGCAATCGCGGGCGTGATTGCGGCGCGGCTGGATAGTGCGGCAATGCGAACGGGATGGGCGGCCTTGCTGGCCGCACTGCTTGCAGCGCGCATCGGCTTCATTTTTGGCAATCTCGATGCCTTCACCGCCGAACCCTGGACCATGCTTGCAATCTGGCAGGGCGGCTTTTCCGTCTGGGCAGGCGCTGCGGCAGCGCTGATCGTCATCGGGGTCATGCTGGGGCGCAAACCCGCAGGCCTCGCACTGATCGCCACGGTCGGCGGCCTCGTTCTGCTCCATCTCGGTGCAGCTGCCCTGATCGCACCGGACGTACGGCCGATGCCACGCCTGACAGTGACTAGCCTTGAAGGCAGACCGGTCGAACTGGGCATCCCGGGGCGACCGATGGTTATCAACCTGTGGGCCACCTGGTGTCCACCGTGCCGCCGCGAAATGCCGATGCTGATCGACGTGGCGCGGAGTTCCGAGGTTCCGGTCCTGCTCGTCAATCAGGGTGAGGACGCTGCGGCGATCCGTGCGTTTCTGGCCACGCAGGGCCTCGCCGACGGAGCAATCCTGACCGATCCGGGCGGCGGCTTAGGCCAAGCAGTCGCATCCGCTGCGCTTCCAACCACCCTGTTCGTCAACGAGGCGGGCGAAATCGCCGGCCTCCATGTCGGCGAGATATCCCGGCCGGCGCTGACCGCCGGGATGCGTGATCTGCAAAGGACCCAATAAGATGAAGAAACTCCCGATCGTAGCTGGCATCGGAATGGCCTCGCTTCTCGCCGGCGCCGTAGCGCTTTGGAGCGGTGAGGTCGACCCGGCGCAAGCTCGCCAGTCGTCGAGCGACACGCCCAGCGCAGACGCTCTGCGTATCCGCTCGCAGATTCAGAACGATTCTGCCGCCCCGACCATCGCACCGCAGGGCTATGATGTCACTGTCGTGGTATTCGCCGACTATCAATGTCCCTTTTGCCGCAAGCTGCACCCGTCGCTCGAAGCGCTGGTGAAGGAAGACCCCACGGTGAAACTGGTCTTCCGCGACTGGCCGGTCTTTGGCACTGCGTCCACCGAGGCCGCGCGGGCGGCCATCGCCTCCAAATGGCAGGGCAAGCATGCCGCGCTCAACGATGCGCTGATGAAGACGACCGGCAAGCTCAGTTCCGCAAGTATCCGCTCCGCAGCAGACAAAGCAGGCGTGGATTGGGCGAAATTGCAGGCCGACCTCACCGCGCACAAAGCGGAGATCGACGGTGTGCTGGATCGTAATAGCCGATACGCCGCGATGCTGGGTCTTCAAGGAACCCCGGCTATGCTGATCGGGCCATATCTGATTCCGGGCGGCGTTGATCTGGGTGGGTTGCGTGAGGCGGTGTCACTCGCGCGGCGCGACCCGAACGGAACTGCATCACAATGAAGGCGTCGGCCAAGACGATGATGGGTCGACTACCGGGCCTTGCGACAAGGCTTTTTTCCCTGTTCGTAGCCGCTTTGCTCAGTCTCGTGCCCGGACCGTTAGCCGCCCAGGGGACGGCAAATATCGATGCGTCGTTGCTGGCCGAATCCAGTTCGCCAAAGCCCGGCACGACAACGCGCATCGCTATCCGCATGGTGCCACGCACTGGCTGGCATGGCTATTGGGTCAATCCAGGCGACAGCGGGCTCTCGGTGGAGGCGAACTGGACCGTGCCGGACGGCGTGACCATCGGAGAACTGCGCCATCCTGCGCCAGCTCTGCTCAAGCTCGCGGGGCTGGCAAGCTATGTTCACAAAGGCGCTTTCACGCTCCTGACGGATCTGACCCTGGATGGCGATATTGCTCCGGGCACGGCTATCCCGCTGCGCGCCAACCTCTCATGGCTTGCCTGTTCGGACAAGATGTGTGTCCCCGAACGCGCCACGCTTGATCTGCGACTGACAGCGGGCGATGGAATAAACAATGCAGCTGCGGCGCCGGTATTCCAAGCCGCTGAGGCGGCGCTGCCTGTTGAAGGCAGGCTTAAACTGTTGGTCGGACGGCAGGGTGGAGACTGGCGCTTCGACATTGATGGCGAATCCAATCTCGACGCGTCGTCTGTGCGCCTGTTTCCCGCACAGGATGGCTGGTTCGCGGCATCGGCGCCGCAGAACGTCACGCACCGGGGGAACGGATGGCGCGTGACTGTCGCCGCATCGGACAATGATGCGCCAACGCCTTCAGATTTTCGCGGCGTGTTCACCGATGGCAAGCGCAGTTTCGCGCTGATGGCTTCCGGTGCCCGCGACCCCCTCAGGGCCGAGGTACCTGTAGAACAGTCGGCACCAGCCTCCGCAGCAGTCGATCTCCCCGCCGCCGCGGAGAAGGCCGCTCCGGCGCAGGGTTCCACGCACGCCGCATCAGCCGACACGCGCGCGTTCAGGGTCGCGCTGGCCGGCGCGATCCTTGGCGGGCTGCTGCTCAACCTAATGCCTTGCGTGTTCCCGGTCCTGTCGCTCAAGGCACTGAGCCTCGCTCGATCCGGCGCTGACCGGCACACTGCGAAAGTGGAAGGACTTGCCTATTTTGCCGGGAGCGTAGCGACGACCACGGCGCTCGGCGCGATATTGGTGGGAGCCCGCGCGATGGGCCATGACATTGGCTGGTCTTTCCAGCTTCAGGATCCCAGGATGATCCTGCTGCTGATGCTTTTGTCGCTGGCGATCGCGCTCAATCTGGCTGGCCTGTTCGAAGTGAGTGCTCCCTCTCTTTCCGGCAATTGGCTGACAAAGAAAGGCGGTCTCGGCGCATTTGGCACCGGTGCGCTCGCTGCGCTGAGCGCGACCCCCTGTAGTGGCCCGTTCATGGGCGTCGCGCTGGGCGCTGCACTTGTTCTGCCGGTGCCCGCTGCGCTGGTGGTCTTTGCAGGCCTGGGTCTTGGTATGGCGCTCCCCTTCTTGCTGATCGCCTTCGTTCCCCGGCTTCAACGCTGGCTGCCGAAACCCGGCGCGTGGATGGAAACCTTCCGCCGCATTCTTGCCATTCCGATGCTGCTGACCGCGATCGGACTGGCCTGGGTTCTGGGGCGGCAAAGCGGAGTCGATGGGCTGGCGATGGGCTTGCTGATCGCCGCGCTGGCTGGGGTGGGATTATGGTGGGTGGGTTTGCGGCAAAGCGGGGGGCGCCCTGCTACGGTAGGACTGGCACCGGTGATCGCGGCGCTGCTATTTGCGGTCGCGGTAGAACTGCCACGCCCGACCGCCGCGACGGCTTCGGTGGACACCGGACCACAAGTGTTCAGCGAAGCGCGCTTCGCTGAGTTGCGCGCCCACGGCGTACCGGTATTTGTCGACTTCACAGCAGACTGGTGCCTCGTCTGCCAAGTTAACGAGCAAGTGGCGATCGACCGGGCGGACACGCAAGCGGCATTCGCAAAAGCTGGGGTGACGATGCTCGTCGCCGACTGGACACAGGGCGATCCAGCAATCACGCGCTTCCTGGCGAGCCGGGGCCGCAATTCGATCCCCTATTATCTCTTCGCACCGCCCAAAAGCCCGGTTCGGGAGTTGCCGCAGATGTTGAGCAGCGAGATGCTGATCAGGCTAGCCAATGAGTCGGAAGAAAACACATGACGAACATTTGCAACAGATTGCGCCTCCTCGGGAGCGCTGCGGTATTGGCTGCCTGCGTGCCCGCATCCGCTCAAGTTCTGAGGCCCCCGGCGGTCGCGGACTATGGCGTAATTGCGCCCATGGCGGAGGTCGCCAACCGTCCCGCCGCAACGGACGATATGCGTGCTCTTTTCGAAATCACCGGCGAGGCACGTGGACCAAAAGGGGTCAACCGCAGTCTCGACAGGGTCGCACGCTATCTCAATCTGCTCGCGTCGAGCGGCGTGACGGCCAAACCGGGCGACATAAAGGTCATCATCCATGGGCCGGCAACATCCCTGATCTTGCGGGACGAAGCCTATCACCAGCGGTTCAAGTCCACGAACCCCAACACGCCGCTTATTGCCGCGCTCGTGCAGGCGGGCGTTGAGATCCATGTCTGCGGCCAGGCGGTCGCCGGCCAAAAAATTGCGCGGGAGGACATCAATCCGGCGGTCACAGTCGACCTTTCCGCGATGACCACACTGGTCCTGTTGCAACGCCAAGGCTGGCCCCTCGTTTCGGACTGACGGTAACCGTCGTTGAGGCGCAAAACCAACACAAGGAGAGAATTATGCTGCTGGAGAAGATCAAGACGCCTGGCCTTTCCCACCTGTCCTATCTCGTGGGATCGGACGGACAGGCGGCAGTGATCGATCCGCGTCGCGACTGCGCCATCTACCTGGAGAAGGCGCGCGCAGCGGGGCTCGAGATCACTCATATCTTCGAGACCCATCGCAACGAAGATCTTGTGTCTGGCGCGCCGGTTCTCGCCGGCATGACGGGCGCGAAGGTGCTCCATGGACCGAACCCGGAACGGCCCGTCGTCTATGCGAAGACGGCACGAGAGGGTGATTGTTTTGCCATCGGCCAACTGAAAATTCGGGCGATGGAAACACCCGGCCATACTGATGACCATCTGGCCGATGTGCTGTTTGATACCGCCTATCCAGACAAGGCAGTGGGCGTGTTCACGGGGGATGCGTTGTTCGTGGGCGATGTCGGGCGCACCGATTTCTATCCAGACCGGCGCGAGGAAGTGGCCGGGCTGCTGTTCGATTCCCTCCGCAAGTTGCTGGCGCTCGGTGATCAGGCAATCATATATCCGGCGCACGGTGCCGGCTCTGTCTGCGGATCAGGCATGGCCGATCGCGAGTTCTCCACCATCGGGCATGAGCGGCTCAACAATCCGCGCCTCCAGATCACGGATCGCGAGGAGTTCATTCGGTTGAAAGTGAACGAGAACCACTATCAACCGCCCTATTTCCGGCTGATGGAACGGCTGAATGTGGAAGGGGGCAGTGCGCCGCCGCCCGTGATGCGCCCCCGCCGCCTTTCGCTCGCGCAGGCAAGGGACTGCAAAGCGGACCACCTGGTCGATATCCGCGAACCCATGGCCTATGCCTCGGGCCATCTGCCCGGCGCGATGAGCCTTCCCGTGGATATGATTTCCGCCTTTGCTGGCTGGTTCATCCACGAAGGGGAAAGCGTCGCCCTGATCGCTTCAGATGAAGATCAACTAGCCGCCGCGCTGGAACATCTGGTGCGGATCGCGCTGGATAATGTGGTGGGTGGCTATGTCGGCATGGTGCCCGCTGCCGCGAAAGGCGTAGCTGTGCAGCAGACACCCATGATCGACACAAACGAAGTCGAAATCCGTTTAGGTGGTGCTGAAGGGTGGACGTTGCTGGATGTGCGCGATGCAGACGAACGGGCCAAATCTGCCATCGACGGATCGCACCATATCTATGTTGGCCAGCTTAACGATCGTTGGCAGGAACTGGACAAGAATCGCCATTACACCCTTATGTGCGCCAGCGGCATGCGCGCGACGGTCGCCGCAGGGTGGCTGGCCAGCCGCGGTTTCGAGAAACTCGACATCTATCTCGGGTCGATGGGCGCATGGAAGGCAGCGCATGACTGATCGTATGGATTCAGCCGCATTCTGGGACAGTCGCTTCGCTTCGGAAGATTATGTGTTCGGAACCGAGCCCAATGCATTTTTGCGCCGCGAAGCCGGTCGTTTGCCGCAAGGCGGGCGGGTGCTGGCCGTGGCCGATGGCGAGGGGCGCAACGGGGTCCATCTGGCGGAACAGGGGCTGGACGTGACCGCGACAGACATATCCGCCGCCGGATTGGCGAAGGCGAGCAGGCTGGCGCAACAGCGTGGCGTTTCTTTGACGCTGAAGCAGGTCGATCTGGCCGCCTACGACTGGCCAGAGGCTGCATTTGATGCGGTCGTGGCGATCTTCGTGCAATTTGCCGATCCCTCGTTGCGGGCCAACATGTTTGCCGGGTTTGCCAGAACCTTGCGGCCCGGCGGCATTCTGCTGCTGGAAGGCTATCGCCCGGAACAGCTGGAATATGGCACAGGCGGGCCGAAGGCAGAAGACAACCTCTATACCGAAAGCATGCTGCGCGAGGCTTTTGCCGGATGGGATATTGTTTCCTTGCAAAGCTACGATGCAAATATTCGCGAAGGCAGCGGCCATGGCGGCATGTCCGCGCTGATCGATCTGGTGGCGCGGCGGCCCGAGTAATCGCAGCGGGGCTGCATCAGCGGGGTGCTGGCGCGGCCCCATTCTGCGCTCCGCCGCCCAGCGCTCGAACGAGCGTGATCGCTGCCCGCTGCCGCGCTGTCTGCACAGTGATGAAGGCCTGTTGCGCCGCCAGCGCAGCGGTTTGCGCAGTGACGACTTCCAGATAGTCCGCCGCGCCATCGCGATAACGGTCCAACGCCAGTTCTTCCCCGCGCGCCGCGGCCTGCGCGGCCCGCCGCCGGTCGGCTTCTTCGGCCGCCAGCGCGGCATTGCTGGCCAGCGAATCCTCTACCTCTTGGAAGGCATTCAGCACCGTTTCGCGGTAATTGGCGGCGAGGATGTCATATTCCGCCTCGCTGACGGCAACCCGTGCCCGCTGCCGCCCGCCATCAAACAGGTTGAGCACCGCCGACAATGGTCCCAGCGCCCAATATCCGGTTGGGGCGCTGACAATGGGCGCACCACTGGCCTGAAAACCACCGGCCAGAGCCAGATCGATGCGAGGGAACCGGGCCGCTTTCGCCACGCCGATGCGGGCATTGGCAGCGATCATCCGCCGCTGCGCCCCGGCAATGTCAGGCCGCCGTTCGAGCAGGGTTGATGGCAGGCCCGGCGCAATGGCGGGCAGAGCCCCAATGGTATCGGCGGGGGCGATGGCAAATTGCCCAGGCATCACGCCAGTCAGCGTTGCAATGCGATTTTCCAGCGTCGCCCGGCGCGCCGCGATCTGCCGGAACAGCGCCTGCGCATTGGCCAACTGCGTTTGCGATCGGCTGCGATCCACCCCCGATGCGATGCCGCCTTCATGACGGATGCGGATCAGTGCGTCTGACGCTTCGTAAGCGTCCACGGTGCGGCGCAGCAGGGCACCTTCCCGGTCAAGCCCACGCAACTGGAAATAGGCATCCGCCAGCGCGCCATGAAGGCTGAGGCGGACGGAGGCGAGACTGGCCGCTTCGACTCCCGCGTCCGCTTCGCTAGCCCTGACGCTGTCGCGGACCCGGCCCCACAGATCGAGTTCATAGTTCAGCGCACCGCCCAGAATATACTGGTCCGCCGTTACCGGAACGCCGGGACCGATGGGACGCCCGGCGGAAAGCCGTTTGCGCGAAATGGCCATCTGACCATCCAGTGTGGGGGCGAGGTCCGCACCGGCAAGGCGCGCTTCGGCGTGCGCCCGGTCCAACCGCGCGACTGCCGCGGCAAGGCTGGGGCTGCCCTCGTCCGCCCGCGCGATCAGGTCGTCCAGTACGGGGTCGTCGAAGGTACGCCACCATTGCCCACGCGGTTGCTGGTCCGCCGGCGCGGCATTACGCCACAGCGCGCCATATTTGTAATCTTCGGCCATCGGCGTGGCCGGAATATGCAAAGGCGGCGCCATGGAACAGCCTGCCATCAACAGCAGGGCGGGCGCGGCGAGGTTAATCCTGCGCATCGGCGGTACCTTTCCCTCGGTTTCGGACGATGCGAACCCGATCCCCTTGTGCCAGCGCTTCTGGAGGAGTGGCGATCACGCGGGCCTGCGGCGTCAGGCCCGAAGCGATCTGCACGCTGGCGCCATCGTCCCGTCCGATCATAACCGGGCGCATTGTCACGCGCCCTTCGCTATCGACCAGCCCCACCATCGTTCCCTTCGGTGTAACAATCAGCGCGCTGGCGGGCAGCGTAACGGCGGTGCCTGCCGCCATCGGGATAGCCACTTCAGCGTAGCCGCCCGGCTTCAGCCGCTGGCCTGTATTGTTCACTTCGAACTCGGCCAGCACCGTGCCCGATGCTCGGTCCACCGCACCTGCCGTGCGTACCAGTGCGGCGTCGAAACTCTCGCCCGGATATTCCGGTACGGTCAGACTGGCCACCACGCCACGCTTCAACTGTCCTGACAAGGCCTGGGGCACACGGACGCGCAGGCGCAGTCGGCGGTCATCTGCAATGGTGAACAGGGGGCTGGCCGCGCCGTTGCCCGCATTCACCAGGGCGCCTATTTCCGCGTTGCGGCTGGTCACCCGGCCTGCAAAAGGTGCCACAACGCGGGTGAAGCCGAGCGTGGCGCGTAATCGTTCGACATTGGCACGGGCCGAACTGGCAAGGGCCGTTGCCGCCGCTAGCCGCCCGCTCTTTTCATCGGTTTCCTGTTGCGATACCGCGTCCTTCGCCCGCAGCGCGTCCCAACGAACGGCCGTAGTTTGCGCCAGTCCCCGATTGGCTTCTGCCGTGCGCAGGTCCGCTTGCGCCTGTGCCAATTGTTGTTCCACCTCCGGCGCATCCAGCACGGCAAGAACCTGCCCCGCACGCACATGATCGCCAATATCGACCAGTCGCCGCGCCACATAGCCGCTGGCGCGCGCATGGATGGCGGCCTCGTTATCCGGCTCCAGCATGCCAGGCATGCGGATGGCGCTTGCTTCCGCTGGCTGCGGGTGCATGACATTGACGGTCGGGAATGCATTGGCGCGGGCGAATTCCGCCTGCTCGGAATGATCCGCATTGCGGGCGACGATGCCGCCACCCACCAGCAGCGCTACGACAATAGCTGCTGCCGCACCATAAAGGCGGCCCTTTCGCGATGAAGTCCGTGACGGGGTGGGATCAGACATGGCTCGGTTCCAGTCCGATAGTGCGGGTTTTGGGGACGCCCTTGCGGTGGGCGAGCGCGAACAGCGCGGGCACCAGCATCAGCGTGGCGATTGTGGCGAACGCCAAACCGCCGATCACCGCACGGCCCAGCGGCGCGTTCTGTTCCGCCCCTTTGCCGAGGGCGAGCGCCATGGGCGACATGCCGATGATCATCACCAGCGCGGTCATCAGCACCGGGCGCAGGCGCACCATGCCCGCTTCCAGTGCGGCGGTTGCAGCATTGCCCGTTTCCGCCAGCCTTTCGCGCGCGAAACTGACGACGAGGATGGCATTGGCAGTGGATACGCCCATTGCCATGATCGCGCCGATCAGCGCCGGTACGGACAAGGTCGTGCCGGTCAGGAACAGCATCCACGCAATGCCTGCCAATGCGGCGGGCAACGCGCCGATGATTACAAGCGGATCGATCCAGTTCTGGAAGTTCACCACGATCACCAGATAGATCAGCACGATCCCCGCGATCAGGCCGAAAGCGAGGCCGGTGAAGGCTATGTTCATCGTTTCATATTGGCCGCGCAGTGTGACGGTGGATGCTTTCGGCAGGTCCTTTTCCAGCGCGGCGATGGCGGCGTTCACATCGGTCGCAACGGCACCCAGATCACGCCCTTGCGTGGTGGCATAGATGTTGATGACCGGCTGAATGTCATATTTGCTGACCACGGACAGTGTGTTGCCGCGCGTGATCCGCGCGACACCGCCAAGCGTTTGCGATGCAGCATCGACGCCGCCAGCGACCGGCAGCGCGGCCAGATCGGCGACCGAGCCTACGTCCCGTTCCGGCAATTGCGCCACCACAGGATAGGACACGCCATTTTCGGGGTTGAGGTAGAATACGGGCGAGCTTTGCGCCGTACCGGCAAGCGAAGTGCCGAGGCTGGCCGTCACATCCCGCTGGCTTAGGCCATATTGCGCGATGCGTGCGCGGTCGACATCGACATTCAGCTGAGGATAGCGGGTCGATTGCTGAATACGCGCATCGGCCAGTCCCGGGATCTGCCGCAGACGCTTGAGCAGCTTTTGCGCATATTGCTGATTTTCCGGGATGGTGCGCCCGCGGATCTGGATATCGATAGGGGCTGGCGATCCGAAATTGAGAATCTGGCTCGTCATGTCTGCCGGCAGAAAAGCAAAATCGACGCCTGGGAATTTGAGCGGTAACTGGCGGCGCAATGCACGCACATATTCATTCGTATCCCCGTGATTCTTTGCCAAAGTGATCAGGATATCTCCTTCATTGGAGCCGACCGTGCCGGAATTGGCATAGATATTGTTCAGCGCCGCCAGAGAGATGCCGATATTATCGACCATCGTTTCGATTTCCGCATCGGGGATTACGCTGCGGACATGTCGTTGCACCTGCGCGAAAATGGCAGAACTCTGTTCGATCCGCGTTCCCGCAGGCGTCCGCACATGCAGAGCGATCTGACCGGAATCCGCCGCTGGGAAGAAGTCCCGCCCGAGCAGCGGGACCAGCGCCAGTGACAGAAGCATGACGCCTAGAAAGACCATGGCAAAGCCGCGCCGAACATCCAGCACGCGACGCAGCAACTGGCCGTAACGGGCGCGCATCTGTTCGAAGCGCTGATCGAACCCGCGCTGAAAACGAACGAATATATTGCGTGTCGGGCGGGTCTTCGTTCCTTCATCATGCGGGCGCAGCAGGAACATCGCCATGGTCGGCACCAGCGTGCGGGCGAGCACGAACGACGTGAGCAAGGCGAATATCACCGCCAGCGCCAGCGGCACGAACAGGAACCCCGCAATGCCGGGCAGAAAGAACATCGGCACGAACACGATGCAGATGCTCAGCAGCGCTACCAGCGCAGGTTTCACGATTTGCGCCGCGCCATCCATGATGGCGGCGACCACGCCCTTGCCATGTTCCAGATGCCAGTTCATGTTTTCGATAGTGACAGTGGCGTCGTCCACCAAAATGCCGATGGCCAGCACCAACCCGCTCAGCGTCATCAGGTTCAGCGTGTGGCCCACCGCGCCCAGACCGGCAATGGAACCCAGGATCGCCAGCGGAATAGCCGTGACGATGATGATTGTCGATCGCCACGATCCAAGGAACAGCAGGATCATGAGCGAAGTCAGCAGCGCAGCGAGCGCGCCTTCGGTCACCACCGACGAAACCGCCGCCTTCACCAGTTCTGACTGGTCACCTATTGCCGTCACTTTGAGCGTATCAGGCAGTCCTGCCAGCGCCTGCGGCAGGCGCCGCTTGATCCCGTCGACAATGGCGAGTGTGGATGCGCTGCCGCTTTTAAGCACGGTCATCAAAGCGGATCGCTGCCCATCCACATGGACCACGTTGATCTGCGGCGCAGCCCCGTCGCGCACTTGTGCGATGTCGCGCATCAGGATGGTGGCGCCGTCCACAACCTTCACCGGCAGATTGTTTAGTTGCTCGACCGATGCCGGGGCGTTGTTCAAGCGAACATTATACTGCAGGTCGCCGATCTTTGCGAAGCCGACCGGGCTGATTTGTGTCTGCGCGGTCAACGCGTTCGCTACGTCTTGTGCAGAAAGGCCACGCGCCTGCAAGGCGGCCGGATCAACATCGATCTGCATCTGGCGCTGCCTCCCGCCAGAAGGGAATGGCATGGCTACACCGGGCACCGTGACCAATAGCGGACGGACCTGGTTCAATCCCAGATCGAATAGCTGCTGTTCGCTCAAACCCTTTCCCGATAAGGCCAGTTGCAGGATGGGCACGGTCGAAGCGTCGTAATTGACGATCATGGGCGGGGTGATGCCCGGCGGCAGTTGGCGCAGGATGGTTTGCGAAATGGATGTGACCTGTGCCGTAGCGGTGCGGATGTCGACGCCCGGCTGGAAATAGATCTTTACTACTGCGACCCCGCTCAAGGACTGGCTTTCGATCCTCTCGATATCGTTGACCGCATTTGTCAGCACGCGTTCATAAGGCGTTACGATGCGCCCGGCCATGTCCTGCGGCGACAAGCCGGTATAGGTCCATGCCGTCGCAATCACCGGCACGCCGATGCGCGGGAAAATGTCCACCGGCATCCGCAGAATAGATAATACCCCAATGCCGAAGATCATTACGGCCATCACGATAAACGTCAGCGGTTTCGTCAGCGCCGTGCGCACCAGCGCGATCATCGTTCACCGCGCCCTGATGAATTGGTCATAGTTGTGAGCCTCCCGTCGGGGAGGTCAAAAGCGGCGCTACCTTAAGGCAGGCTTATGCCAGGGCGGTGAATTTGCCGCCGCGAAACGCGAATCCTGTCGCATCGACTAGTGGTAAGGATGCCTTAAGCTGCACGGCTATCTTGCCCGACTCGAACGCGCGCGCGACTGTTCGTTTTGCTTCCGTATCGTCGCCCGCGACAGCCACGGAGATCGTTATGCCAAGATATGATGGACGCCCCCATATTCTGATTCTTGGCGGAAATTTTGCCGGGCTGGCCTGCGCGCAAAAAGTGCGACAATATGTGGGGGACAAGGCGCGCGTCACCGTAATCGATCGCAAAAGCTATCTGCTGTTCATTCCCAACAGTCCCGCTGACGTGTTCGAAGATCGCAACCCAGCGCTGCACCAGCGGATGGATCTGGTGCCTATCCTGGCAAAGGATGACATCGATTTCATCCATGGCGAAGTCACTGCCGTCGACGTTGCAGAGCGCAGTGTAACCTTCCGGCCCGCCGAGCGGGGCGGCGCCGAAGAGCATGTCGAACATTATGATTATATCATATTCGCACTGGGTGCCCGGCTTGCTTATGATCGGATCGAGGGCTTCGCAGAGCACGGCCACACCGTCAGCGACCTGTCTCACGGGGAAAAGCTACGCCGATATCTCAACACCCGTTACGCCGGCGGCCCGATCGCGATCGGATCGGCAAGGTTCCACCAAGGGGACGGAACTGACGGTCTTGAACCCTATCCCGGCGGATCGATCCCCCGGACTCTTGCCGCCTGTGAAGGGCCTCCCGTCGAGGTCATGATGTCGATGGCGGCTTGGCTCAGGGATCGGAAACTTGGCGGTCCGGCAAACGTCACCGTCTTTACGCCCGCACAGTTGATCGCGGAAGACGCCGGCGAGGATGTGGTCAAACGACTTCTGACACTCGCGACCGAAATGGGCTTCAATTACTGGAACAACACGCAGGACATCATACGACTGACTGCCGACGCCATCGAGTTTGCCGATGGCCGCACCCTGCCGGCAGAGGTGAAGGTCATTTTCCCCGACTGGGTAGCGCACGACTTTGTCAAAGGCCTGCCTGTCAGCGATTCCGAAGGGTTCATCAAAACCGACCTGCTGATGCGCAACCCTGACCACCCCGAAGTGTTCGCCTGTGGCGATTGCGCCGCTGTTACGGTGCCCAAATTGGGCGCCATCGGACATCAGCAATCAGACATCATCGGCCTCCAACTTGGGAAGATTTTCGGCACCGTAGACGCAGAAAAGGCAGACGTATTGCTGAAGCCCGAGGTGCTGTGCATCGGTGATATGGGCGATGGAAAGGCGTTCTGGATCCATTCCAACAGTTGGTTCGGCGGTGACCGCGAAATTCTGGAAGATGGGCCGCGTGCCCTATTTCCTGAAAATGCGATATCGCGACATGTTCTTCGCCGCCGATGGCAAAGTGCCCGCATGGGGACTGGATGCCGCAGCGCTGATCGCGGAAGGGGTTTGAGCCGCCATGACAAACCTGACCATTTTGCAACTCAATGATCTGCACGGATATGTGGAGCCCCATTCCGAACTGAGGCGCGATGCGCATGGCGATTTCCAGTTCGCGCAGATGGGTGGACTGGCGCGAATCAAAACTCTGTTCGATCAGGCACGGCAGGAAAATCCCGGCGGAGTGATAGCGCTCGATAATGGCGACACGTTCCACGGCACCCATTTCGCCGTGCAGGATCGGGCACGTGCGATGGTGCCACTGATCAACGCGCTGGGCTTTGACGCGATGACGCTACACTGGGAGTTCGCCTATGGCCCGGAACGTGTGGCCGAGATATCAAGCGAGCTGGCCCACCCTATGCTCGCCGCGAATATCTTCTGCGAAGACAATGATGAACTGTTCTTGCCGCCCTCGACCATCATCGAACGCAACGGGGTGTGGATCGGCATTGTCGGCCTCGCCTGCCCGATTGTGGACAAGACGATGCCGCCGTCCTTCAGCAAGGGGCTTCGCTTTGTCACGGGCAATGCCGAACTGCCCGGCCATATTGAACGGCTGCGGCAGGATGCCGATCTGATTGTGGTCCTGTCCCACCTCGGTTTTCCGCAGGATGTGCAACTGGCCAAGGACGTGGCTGGAATTGACGTGATCGTCAGCGGCCACACCCATAACCGCATGGAAAACGCCGTCGTCGTCAATGGGGCGATCATCTTCCAGTCTGGCTGTCATGGCTCCTATGTCGGGCGGCTCGATCTGGATGTTTTGGAAAATGGCATTCAGGGCTGGCACCATAGCCTGATACCCGTCGATGACAGCGTCGCGAGCGATCCGGGCTTGGCGGATGCTGTCACCGCGGCACTCTCAAGCGAAAGGCAGTCGATGAGCGAGGTCGTCGGGCACACGGACGTCGTCCTGCATCGGTATGCGATGCTCAGTAGCCCGATGGACGACCTGCTGCTCGAAGCGATTGCCGAGGCAGCGGGAACGCCGATCGCCTTTTCCAATGGCTGGCGTTACGGCGCACCGATCGCGCCTGGGCCGATCATGATGAACGACCTGTGGAACATGGTGCCGGTGGACCCGCCTGTTTCGATTGTTGACGTTACCGGCTCGGAAATCCGCGAGATGCTAGAGGAAAATCTCGAGCGAACCTTTGCGTCCGATCCCCATGATCAGATGGGCGGCTATATCAAGAGGATGCGCGGCGTCCGGCTCGTCTTCAAGGCGGAGAACGATAAGGGTCGTCGCATCGACCGTCTCTACATTGACGGCGCTCCGATTGAGGAATCTGCTCGCTATACCGCCGCGTTCATTACTGCCCAAGGTATTCCATCGAGATTCGGTACTAACCGGCGCAAACTGCCTATCTCGGCGATTGACGCTCTGCGTCGGAGGCTTGCGAGACCATGGCCTGGAGCGGATGGCACAGAAAGCTCAAGCACAGAACTCATATAGTAGCTGCATTCATATACATGATAACAGAAATCAATATACTGATATGGCGGCTGTCGGCCTTCTGCGGTAAGTGTCTCTTATCGCAACCCTGAAAGGACCCGACATGACCCTGCACATTGGCGACACCGCAAATGGATTGCGGATGTCAACGACACCCAGAACACCAACCTGACCTTCCCCATTGTCGCAGACGCGGATCTGTCGATCGCAAAGATATATGACATGATCCACCCCGATCAGAGCGCAACCGCAGCGGTGCGATCGGTTTTCATCATCGATCCAAAAAAGAAGATCCGTCTGACAATGACCTACCCGATGAGCGTGGGACGCAACTTCGACGAGATATTGCGGGTGATCGACGCGCCTCAACTTGGTGACGCCAAGCGAATCGCGATTCCCGCAGACTGGCAGAAAGGCAAGGAAGTGATCATCCCGCCCTCGATCAAGGATGACGAGGCGCGCGCCCTCTTTCCCCAGGGCTGGACCGAGCATCGCCCTTATCTGCGCACCGTATTGGTGGACTGAAAGTTCGATGCTGCGAGGCTTTCGAGCCTCGCAGCATCATTTACGTGGCGTGATCCGCGCGAACATGGCCGCGCCGCCGCCGGCCTGCAGTCGGGCCGCGACCGCGTCTGCACGGGATATCGCCACCGTTCCGGCAAAGGCATCAAGCAAGGCGCTGACTTCGGCGATACGGGCCTGATTGATGCGATAGAAAACCAGTTTGGCTTCGCGCCGCGTCTGCACAAGGTCGGCCTTGCGCAGTACACCGAGCTGCTGGCTAAGGCCGGGCTGCACAACATTGGCTATTTGTTCGATCTCGCCCACCGAGCGCTCGCCATCTATGAGCGTGCGCAGCAGGGAGAGCCGCACCGGATGGGCAAGCGCCCGAAGCAGATCCGCCGCAGCCTCGAGATCAAGCGTCGCGATATCCGCCATCATGCCCGATCCTTGATCGGCGTATAGAACCAGTCGGTGCCGGCGGGCGCGGCCAGCACGTCGGCGAAGTCATGGCTCGGGACCGCGAGCAGATCACTGCCTGGCATCCAGCCTTCCGGCGCCAGAGCCGATCCATCATGGACACGCTGAAGCGCGGCAACGAGGCGCAGCATCTCCTCCACGGAGCGACCGACGCTGGCCGGATAGCAGGTCGAGGCCCGCAATATCCCATCCGGATCGAGGAAATAGGTCGTTCGCACCGCGCTTGCGTCCATCGCGTTTGGACCGACCATGCCATAGGCGCGCGCGATCTCCAGCGTCGGATCTTCGATGATCGGGAAGTCCACGACGACATCGAACCGATCGCGGATCGCGCGGATCCAGGCGAGGTGGGAAAACAGGCTATCGACCGACAGCGCCATCAGTTCGCACCCCAACGCCGCAAACCGGTCATGCGCGCGCGCGATCGACACAAACTCACTGGTGCAGACCGGCGTGAAATCCGCCGGATGAGAAAAGAGCGCAAGCCAGCGCCCTCGGAAATCTGAAAGTGATACCGGGCCACGGGTCGAGCGGGCGGTGAAATCCGGCGCTTCCTCGCCAAGGCGCAACGCGGAACAGGAGGGAAGTTCAGGAGCCAAATCGAACCTTTCATTCATGCTGATCGACATTGTCATCAATCTCGTCGGTTGACGCAACCACAATACTCGATTATTTGAAACGTGTAGGTGAGAAAGTTTGGAGAGTCGAGATGGACCACCCTGATGAGCCGCTCATGCTCGCAACGCAGATTGTGACGGAAAGCCGCGCCGACGAAATGCCCGCGCCAGTTGTGCGCACTTTCTTCGACGAAGCGACATTTACGGCAAGCTACGTGGTCCACGATCCCGTGACCCGCGCCGCAGCCATTATCGACAGCGTTCTCGATTTCGATCCCGCGTCAGGCCGGACCGGGCATGACTCGGCACAGGCGATCATCGACTATGTCGAAGCCGAGGGGCTGAAAGTCGAATGGCTGCTGGAAACGCATGCTCATGCCGATCACCTGTCCGCTGCGCCGTTCCTTCAGGAAAAGCTCGGCGGCAAGCTTGCGATCGGTCGCACTATCACCACAGTCCAGGCGGTATTCGGCAAGATTTTCAACGAGGGTACGCAGTTCGAGCGTGACGGATCGCAGTTCGATCGTCTGTTCGACGATGGCGATCGGTTTGCGATCGGCTCCATCCCTGCCGTTGGGCTGCATGTGCCAGGACATACGCCTGCGGACCTTGCCTATGTCATCGGCGACGCAGTGTTCACCGGCGACACGCTGTTCATGCCGGACTATGGCACCGCCCGCGCGGATTTCCCCGGCGGCGATGCCCGGATGCTCTATCACTCGATCCGTCGCCTGATGGCGCTGCCGCGCGAGACGCGCACATTCCTCTGCCATGATTACAAGGCACCGGGCCGCGACGACTATGTGTGGGAAACCACCATCGGTCAGCAGCGCGATTCCAATGTTCATGTCCATGAAGGTGTGGGCGAAGATGAATTTGTCGAGATGCGCACCCGGCGTGACGCGACGCTGGGAATGCCGCGGCTGATCCTGCCTTCGATTCAGGTAAATATGCGCGGCGGCCATCTTCCCGAACCGGAAGAAAATGGCTCGCGCTACCTCAAGCTCCCCCTGGACGTGCTGTGATGCCTGATTATGCGATGCCGGTGCAGGGGCTGATCGGTGGCCTGATGATCGGCGCGGCAGCTGCCATCATGCTGCTGGGAACTGGCCGCATCGCTGGCGTCAGCGGCATGGCGGTGCGGGCTCTGGGGCTCGGCGGCGGCGCACCGCGCATGCTCGCGCTGGCCTTTATCATCGGCCTGCCTCTGGGTGCGGCACTCGTCGCATGGCTGGCGGGGTCGATCCTGTCGCGCTTTCCCATGAGCATGGCAACGCTCGCTGTCGCCGGTCTGATCGTCGGCATTGGCACGCGGCTTGGCTCGGGCTGCACGTCTGGTCATGGTGTGTGCGGCATGTCGCGCCTGTCGAAGCGATCCATCTTTGCGACATTCACCTTCATGGCGACCGGCTTCGCGACCGTGGCAATCGTCAATGCAGTCGGAGGTGGCTGGTGATGCGCACCGTGATCGGCCTTGCCTCAGGGCTGCTATTCGGCGCGGGCCTCGCCGTCTCGGGGATGCTCGATCCGGTGCGGGTCCGCGGTTTCCTGGACCTGTTTGGTGGCTGGGACCCCACCCTGGCCTTCGTCATGGGTGGCGCGATGATCCCCATGGCCATCGCTTGGCTGATCCAGCGGCGGATGGCGGCGCCTGTCGCTGATGTCGACTTTCACCTCCCCGATACCGACCCGATCACACCGCGCCTGCTCGGCGGGTCGGCCTTGTTTGGCATCGGATGGGGGCTCGGCGGCCTGTGCCCAGGCCCTGCGCTGGCGGCATTTGCCATCAACCCTCCGGCAGCCGCCGTTTTCACCGCTGCGATGGCGGTCGGCTTCGCGATCGTCTGGGCGCTCGATCGCCCATCAGGACCGCGAACGCCGGTCCACGCCTGACTCGAAAAAGGAGAGGTTCGATGAATCCCCAGAAGCTCGACGAGGAACTGCTCGTCTGCGGCCAGATTACACCGGAAGACATTGCCCGTGCCGCGCCCGCCGGCATCCGCCTGATCATCAACAGCCGGCCCGATGGCGAAGAACCCGGCCAGCCCCTCTCGGCCGACCTCAAGGCACAGGCTGAAGCGCTCGGCATCGTCTATCGTCATATTCCCATCAGCGGCGGAAATTTCGACGAGGCGTCCGTCACGGCCTTTGGCGATGCGCTGGCATCCGCCGTTGGCCCGACACTGGCATTTTGCCGCTCGGGCATGCGCGCCGCGACGCTGTGGGCCTTGTCGCAGGCCGGATCACGCCCGACCGCCGCCATCCTGAGCGCGGCAGGTGCGGCTGGCTATGACCTGTCGCAAGTGCGCGACCAGATAGAGGGCACAGCGGCCAGCCGCTCGGACGGCTCGGCGCTTGATTGCCCTGCTGCCCGCTACGACGTTGTGATCGTCGGTGGCGGGGCGGGCGGTATCGCGACAGCAGCGTCGATCCATAAGCGCGATTCCACCTTGTCGATCGCGATTATCGAGCCGCGCACCGACCATTATTACCAGCCCGGCTGGACAATGGTCGGCGCGGGCGTGTTTGACCCGAAAACCACTTGTCATTCGATGGCATCGGTGATGCCCAAGGGTGTCACCTGGATCAGGGAAGCCGCGCAAAGCTTTCAACCCGAACAGGATCAGGTGACGACGGCCAGTGGCCATGCAATCGGCTATCGCGCGCTGGTTGTCGCGCCGGGCAACGTGCTGGACTGGGACGCGATTGACGGGCTGGCGGCAACGCTGGGCCGGAACGGCGTCACATCTAATTATCGCTATGATACCGCACCCTACACTTGGGATCTGGTGCGCAATCTGCGGGAAGGCGTGGCGCTGTTCACCCAGCCGCCGATGCCCATCAAATGTGCTGGCGCGCCGCAGAAGGCGATGTACCTGTCGTGCGACAACTGGCTCGAGCGCGGCGTCCTCAACAACATCGATGTTGCCTTCCACAATGCGGGCGGCGTGCTGTTCGGCGTGAAGGACTATGTCCCCGCACTGATGGGCTATGTCGAGCGATACGGTATCGACCTCAATTTTGAATCCACCCTGATCGCGGTCGATGGCGCTGCGAAAACCGCGACCTTCCGCGAGAAGACGGGCGAAGTGACGCGCGCATTTGATATGATGCATGTAACCCCGCCCCAGATCGCGCCGCGCTTCGTTGCCGACAGCCCGCTGGCGGACAAAGCGGGCTATGTCGAGGTCGATCAGGTGACGATGCGGCACATCCGCTATCCCAATATCTTCGGTCTTGGCGATGGTGGCTCTACGCCCAATGCCAAGACTGCCGCCGCGGCGCGCAAACAGGCGCCGATTGTGGCCGTCAACCTGCTGTCGGTACTCAAGCGTGGCGAGCCGGTGGCCGGTTATGACGGCTACGGCTCCTGCCCGCTAACGGTCGAGAAGGGCAAGATCGTCCTTGCCGAGTTCGGCTATGGTGGCAAGCTCATGCCCAGCTTCCCAAAATGGCTGATCGATGGAACGCAGCCCGCAAGGCTGTCGTGGCTGCTTAAGTCGGAGGCGCTGCCGTGGATTTATTGGAACGGTATGCTCAAGGGGCATGAGTGGCTGGTAAAGCCGCAACCGATCGAACGCGTCCGTCAGGCGGCATGATCGCCATGCTCGAACCCCTGCAATATGTGCTGGGCCTGCTGTCCGGTTCGCTGGTCGGCTTCTCGTTGGGGCTGGTCGGTGGCGGCGGGTCGATCCTGGCCGTCCCGCTGATGGTCTATCTGGTCGGTGTCTCCAGTCCGCACGTCGCGATCGGCACATCGGCGCTGGCGGTCGCCGTCAACGCTGCGACCGGGCTGGCCAGCCATGCGCGGGAGCATACCGTCAAATGGCGCTGCGGCGGCATGTATGCGGCGGCGGGCGTCCTTGGTGCGCTGGGCGGGTCGACGGTCGGCAAGGCGTTCGATGGGCAGAAACTGCTGTTCCTGTTCGCTCTCGTAATGATCGTCGTCGGCGTACTGATGCTGCGCGGGCGCAAGGCGCTTGGCATACCGGGTGCCCAATGCAATCGTGAAAATGCGCCCAAAGTGCTGGGCTATGGTCTGGGCACCGGCATCTTCTCGGGCTTCTTCGGCATCGGCGGCGGTTTCCTGATCGTCCCCGGCCTTGTCGCATCGACCAGCATGCCGATCATCAACGCGGTTGGGACCAGCCTTGTCGCGGTGACCGCATTCGGTCTCACAACGGCGGCCAACTATGCCTTTTCCGGGCTGATTGACTGGGTTCTGGCAGGCGTGTTTATCGCAGGCGGCATCGCAGGTGGCTTCATAGGCACGATCGTCGCCAAACGGCTGTCTGGCACCGGCACGCTGACCACGGTGTTCGCCGTCCTGATCTTCGTCGTGGCAGCCTATATGCTGGTTAAAAGCGTAGGCGCGATAGTGTAGCATATTGTCCAATTGGAAGATGCCGGCCCGTCTGCAATTTCGGCCCGGGGAGTAATCGCAATGTTCGACACTTTCGATGCGCTGCTGCTCGCCCGAATCCAGTTCGGGTTCACGGTCAGCTTCCACTTCATCTTTCCAGCCTTTTCAATTGGGCTGGCCAGCTATCTGATGGTCCTGGAGGGACTCTGGCTGAAAACCGGGCGGGACATCTATCTCGACCTGTTTCGCTACTGGGTGAAGATCTTCGCCATCGCCTTTGCCATGGGCGTCGTCTCCGGCATCGTCATGTCTTATCAGTTCGGCACCAACTGGTCTGTCTTCTCGACAAAGGCAGGGCCGGTGATCGGACCGCTCATGGCCTATGAAGTGCTGACCGCCTTCTTCCTGGAAGCAGGTTTTCTCGGCGTCATGCTGTTTGGCATGTCCAAGGTGGGAAAAGGCCTGCATTTCGCCGCCACCTGCATGGTGGCGCTCGGCACGTTTATTTCGGCTTTCTGGATCCTGTCCGTGAACAGCTGGATGCAGACCCCGACCGGCTTCTCGTTGTCACCGGATGGCCGTTTCCTGCCGGGCGACTCCTGGCTGGCGATCATCTTCAACCCCAGCTTTCCCTATCGGCTCGTCCATACGGTGATCGCCGCCTATCTGACTACGGCCTTTGTGGTCGGCGCGGTCGGTGCATGGCATCTGCTGCGCGACGCCAAGAACCTGCATGCGCGAAAGATGTTCAGCATGGCAATGTGGGTGGCCGCGATCGTCGCGCCGGTCCAGATCTTCGCCGGCGATATGCACGGCCTCAACACGCTGGAGCAGCAGCCCGCCAAGGTCATGGCCATGGAGGGGCATTATGAGAGCCACCCGGACGGTGCGCCGCTGATCCTGTTCGGCATTCCCAACAGCGCGGAGAAACGCATCGATTATGCCGTGGAGGTTCCCAAGGCCTCATCGCTGATCCTGAAGCACGATCTGAACGCGCCGCTCTCCGGCCTCGATACGATTCCCGATAACCGCGAGCCTCCCGTGCCGGTCATCTTCTGGTCGTTCCGCGTTATGGTCGGCATCGGCTTCGCCATGCTGGGCCTTGGGCTGTGGAGCCTGGTCGCGCGGATGCGTAAGCGCCTTTACGACTGGTCGTGGCTGCATCGCGCCGCCGTGCTGATGGGGCCATCGGGCTTCGTGGCAGTAATTGCCGGGTGGATCACCACGGAGGTGGGGCGCCAACCCTATACCGTCTATGGCCACATGCTCACCGCCGAGAGCGCATCGCCGCTTGCCGCCCCTGCAGTCGGGGCATCGCTGATCGCGTTCATCATCGTGTATTTCGCGGTCTTTGGCGCCGGCACCTGGTATATCCTGCATCTGATGCATCGTCAGGCGGGCCCAGCCGAGCCCGGCCCCGGTCACATGCCTCAACGCGCGGCCGGGATCACCCCCGCGCCGGCCATCGTGGCCGGGACGGAGTAAGCGAGATGAGCATCAATATGGACCTGACGGTGATCTGGGCGTTCATCATCGCCTTTGCCGTATTCATGTATGTCGTCATGGACGGGTTTGACCTGGGCATCGGCATCCTGTTCCCCAGCTTCAAGGTGGGTGAAGAGCGCGACCAGGCGATGAATTCGATCGCGCCGGTGTGGGACGGTAACGAGACATGGCTGGTGCTGGGCGGCGGCGGACTCTTCGCCGCCTTCCCGCTCGCTTATGGCGTCGTTCTGACCGCGACCTATCCACTCATCATCGCGATGCTTCTCGGGCTTGTTTTCCGGGGCGTGGCCTTTGAGTTCCGCTGGCGCGATCCGCGCCACCGCGCTTTGTGGGACGTTGCCTTCAGCCTGGGCTCGTTCATCGCCGCCTTTGCTCAGGGCGTAACGCTGGGCGCAATCCTTCAGGGCGTCCAGGTCGAAAACCAGGCCTATGCCGGTGGCTGGCTCGACTGGTTGACGCCGTTCAGCTTGCTGACGGGTGCCGGAGTTGTCATCGGTTATGCGCTGCTGGGCGCCACCTGGCTGATCTGGAAGGTGGAGGGAGGCGCCGAGGCGCACGCCCGACGGCTCGCACTGTGGGCGGCGATCGGCACACTGGTCGCGATGGCGGCAGTCAGCGCCGCGACACCATTCCTGCAGTTCGAATATTGGAAGCGCTGGTTCGACATGCCAGGCGTGCTGGCGACGGCGCAGGTGCCGCTGCTCACCGCGATCGTTGCATTTCTGTTGTTCCGGAAGCTGCGCAGCGGAGCGGTCGCCGTACCATTTCTTCTTGCCCTTGCCCTGTTTGCGCTTGGATTTGCGGGCCTGGGTATCAGCCTGTTCCCCTACATCGTGCCTGACAGCATCACGATCTGGGACGCCGCCGCACCGGAGCGGAGCCAGATATTCATGTTGATCGGCACGGCAATTATCATGCCCGTCATCCTTGCTTACACCGGATGGGCATACTGGGTCTTTCGCGGCAAGGTCGGCACGCACGGCTATCACTGATGAACGATACTCCCCACCCTTTGTGGAAACGGCTCGGCTGGCTTATCGCTATATGGACGATGAGCGTCGGATCACTCGCGCTGGTAGGCGGTGTGATCCGGTACTGGCTAAAGCCTTAGGGTCGGAGGTGGACGTTCGCGTGACAGAAGCGAATGTCGATCGTCGACGATCGGAAATACTTCGAACGGCCGTTTCTATACAAAGCTGCCGCTCGCATCCACTTTTCGGATGGCGTAAGTTGGTCGGCAGCCGTCGATGGCGAATTTGGCATTCTTTTGGAAGACGGACATTACCGGGACCATATGATCTAAGTCCGCAAAGATCTTTAGCGGACCCATTCCGGACGGATCAGGCGGGAAAATGAATTCCGCACAGCTTGTTGCCGTCGGGGTCACGAAAATAGGCCAGTTCGATGGTTCCCATGGAGGCAGTCTCGCGCGGGCCGGGCGGAGCTTCGATCGAGGTTCCGCCAGCGGCAATGGCGGTATCGTGAAGCAGCTTTACCTGCTCGGGAGAATCGCAGGAAAACGCCACGGTGCTCCCGTTGGCGACGCTTGCCGGTTCGTCGTTGATCGGCTGGCTGACGATGAAGTTGGTCCCGCCGCCGTTGTTGTAGATCAGACGCGTATGGCCGCTGTCAGCGATGTTCCGTGTTCCTGCCCCTGCACCCAAAGTGCCAAGCACCGTGTCGTAGAAGCGCTTGGACCGTTCAATGTCGTTCGATCCGACCATGGTGTGAAAAAGCACGCATACTCTCCCGAAGGCTGATCGACTTCCGATCGCCATTAGCGTTCCTATCTAACCGGTACAAAACCTGCGGTCACCCTCGAATCCTTGGATCGTCCGCTACTGGGCGGGAGCCGCGAGCGCCAAAGACCGATTTTTAGGGTCAGGACTCACTGATCAGAGCCAGAAGATGACGGTGGCAGCGAGTGCTATCGCCGATAAGAAGGCGGTTGGGCAGCGGTCGGAACGGGTGGCGACGCGGCGCCAGTCCTTGAGGCGGCCGAACATAATCTCGATGCGGTTGCGGCGCCTGTAGCGGCGTTTGTCGTATTTGAT
>NZ_DJDV01000008.1:0-34504 GCF_002431195.1 Sphingobium sp. UBA5915
ACGCCCGAGGCCGTACGCTTACGCTGTGCGCGAGCCCCGCGCGGAGCGCGGCAAGCTGATCGGCGCGGGGCCGATCGGGAAAAGAGGATAGCGTGGGCATGGGATACGACTCAAATGTTCTCTTTATGTTCCGTCCTGCCACCCGTTTCGTCAACGGCGATGAATCCCGATTTTCTCAATAGTTAGTTCGTGACGGATCAACTCTGCAGAAGCCGGCGCGTCGCTGGATCGCGCTCGCCGCAGAACCAGCGATCGAGCACATCGGCAAAGGACGGGGCAGGGAACGCCGCTTCAAATAAAGTGAGCGAGGAGCGCAATTTCATGGCGTCCACAGCCCCGAAAACGACGACAGGATCATCGGTATCGAGTTTCAGGAGCGCGTGGACGCACTGGCGATATCGCTTCCCGAGAAGTGGATGGTGGAGATAGGCACGTGCTTCCTCGATCGAGACGATTCCATAATATTGCGCGGTCGGACTATGACCAAGACCGCGCAATTGCGGAAAGACATACCACATCCAGTGAGAGCGTTTGGCCCCTGCGGAAATCTCCGACAAAGCGGCCGCATAACTGCCGGCCTGGGCATCGAGAAAACGGGCGAGGGACGCATCGTCTCGCATCAGAGCAGCGCGCCTTGCGCGGGGGGTACGCCATAGACCTGGGTTACGGGCAGGCTTCCCTGCGGCAACCAGCGCAACAAATTTTTGGCTGGCACGCCAGGATCGAGCCAGTCGGCCCATTGGTCGCGAGCGAGCGGGATGATCTGACGGTGGTGATAGGGCGCAATGTCCGGCCCGGCATCCATGGTGAGCATGGTGAACGCTTCGCCCATGGGGCTCTCGCGCCAGATGCCCGCGATGCAGAACCAGTCATGGTCGGCCATTGTGAAAAGCCATTTGTCCAGCCGCTTCTGTTTGGGATCGGCAGGATCGGTGAATTCGTAGAATCCGTCGGCCAGGATCAGGCAGCGACTGGATGCGAATTCCCGGCCCTCGGTGCGGAAATTATAGACGGGTTTGCCGTTACGGCCTGGCCATGACCAGCGCCGGCTTACGAGTTCATTGATCCCGCTTCCCGCCTCGCTGCGCCGGACGATCGGGGCCATGTCGGTCATCCTGATGTCCTCGCGCGCCGGCACATTCGGGGCACCTTCGGGCATGTTGATCTTGATCTTGAGCCCCTCGAAATCCTCGGCGATCGACGCGATGTCGATCAGCAGGCGATAGTCATTGCACATTGAACCTCCTTGTTCGCCGCCGCTTGCTCCTCGATATCGTTCCCTGTATGTTCCTTTGATGGACTCGAAAGCAACACCCTTCGACTCCGACGCGCTCGGTAGTCGCCGTGCCATCATAAGGCGCAATCCCGATGATATGGCCGAGATTGAGATGATCGAGGCGGTCTGGGGTTCCAACCCGCGCTTCGCCGACGGGGTGCGCTACGAGTTCATCCGGTCCGAAGGGCGGCAATTTCCCGGCCATCGCTGCCTTGTCGCGGCATCGGAATTCCACATTCGCAATGGCGAGAAGAAGTTTCGCGCTTTCCGCGAGGATGGCAATTTCTTCTATCTCGCCGCCATCTGGGAGCCGGCCATGGGCGAGTGGCCCGTGAGCTACCGGATCATAACGCTCGACGCGAACCCGGACGTCATCCGCTATCAGGCGCGTCATGGTGCCATCATCGAGCGCCGAGATGCGCAGAAATGGCTGGATTTCGCCGTGCCCGAAGCGGAATTGCTCGTGACGCCGCCGGCAGACATCTTCACGGTCGAAGAGATTTTGACCAAGCCCGTTCAGACGAGCCTGGCCTTTTGAAGCAGGATCGGGACATGGGTATGGTCGCGCAAAATGGCGCAGGGCAGGCCGATCTTTTCGGCGCGCCTCTCCTGCCGGGCCTTTCGTGGAGCGATGATTTTCTCACGGCGCGCGAAGAGCGAGCGCTGATCGAACGGATCGAAGAAACGAGCCTTACGCCCTTCCGCTACCAGCAGTGGACCGGCAAGCGGCTGACGCGCAGCTATGGCTGGAGCTATGATTTCGAGACCGGCACATTCGCGCCGACCGACCCAATCCCGCAATGGCTGCTGCCAGTCAGGGCGCGCGCCGCGCGCTATGCCGGGCTCGCACCGGAAGAGATCGTCCAGGCTCTCCTCATTCGCTACGATCCAGGCGCGGGGATCGGCTGGCATCGTGACAGGCCGGTTTTCCGCCATGTCATCGGCATCTCGCTGGGCGAGCGGGCTGCCATGCGCTTTCGTCGGAAGAAGGGGGATCGGTTCGAACGCATTTCCGCGCCGCTGATGCCAAGAGCCATCTATCATCTCGTCGGCGAGGCGCGAAACGACTGGGAACATAGTATTGCGGAAATGGAGGCGGCGCGCTGGTCGATAACCTTTCGCACCCTTCGCTGAGCCAGATCCGTCTCTGGCCGATGCATGCCAAATGAGAGGAGGGCCTACGATGGAAATGACGCGCATCACGCTGTTGCGACCGGCCGGGCTGCCCTGGCGTTGGCGCGATATTCTCTGCCCTGGCTGTGGGTATGCGCCAGGCTCGAGCGATGTGTCGGTTGCATGCCGGCGCTCCCGGCAGGATCCAAGAGACAGCGATCCGGATCACTGCCCATCTTGACGGCAGGGCCATGCCTGCGCATCTGCGTGCGATGGCCCAAGGGCGCTTGCGCGGCGTAGGCCTCGCGCTACTTTGGCCTCAGGTGCCGTGAATAAGCCGGGTTCATGCCGGAAGGGACGTCGCGGCACATATGTGCTCCCGGCCAATAAGCGGGCTTCTTGCATAGAGGTTCCAACACCCGTCCCTTCCACTTTTTTCGGGACTTGATCCCGACCTGCAAATGAATCAGCCTTAAAGGGCTCGCGGGAGGCTGCGGGCAGGGGCGTGGAAACCCTTATGCAAGACATGGATCGCTGCTGGCTGCGCCGGCGGCCTTCGCAGGTCCGCAAACCGTCGAGTTTGCGGGCGATGCTGCGCATGGACGTTTCCTTTCGGCATCGCGCCGGGCCCCTTCCGGAAAGTGGAGTGGCCCGATGTCTGCACATGATGCGCCCGCCGAACAGGAGAAGGCTGTGCCGCCTTCGCTTGGCGCATGGTTCGAGCGCGACGGCCGATGGCTGGAGCGTCTCCTGAGCAGAAATCTGCGATTGCCCTCCGCCGAGGTGGAGGACATCGCGCAGGATACCTGGTTGCGCATCGCACGCATGGCACCGGATGAAGTGACCCATCCCAGGGCCTTCCTGTCGCGGATCGCCCTCAACCTGTTTCGGGACCGGCGCCGGCGCGAGAAACTGCGCCAGGAAAAATCGCACCTTCTGGCGGCAAACGACATCACGCCGCTCGGACCCGATCGGTTGCAGGAGCAGGAAGCCGATCAGCTTCTTGAGCAAATCATTGTCGATCTACCGCAAAACCTGCGTGACGTATTTCTCCTCAGCCGGTTCCGGCGCATGACGAACCATGATATTGCCGAACATCTGGGGATTTCCGTGAAGACCGTCGAATGGCGCATGTCCAAGGCAATGGAGCACTGCATGACGAAGCTCCGGGGCTAGGATGATGGATGACCATGATCCCACCGCCGAGCGCCGCCGCGCGCAAGCCTCTCAATGGTTTGCGCGCCTCAAGTCCTTGCCGGTTTCCAGAGGGACGCTGGAGGATTTCTTCGATTGGCGACGCGATCCCGCCAATGCGGAAGCGTTCGCCGAGGCCGAATCGCTCTGGCATGATGCCGGGCGACACGGCGATAGCCCCGCCATCCTCCGGCTGACCGCCGAAGCCTATGCGCGCGCTGGGGCAACGCCCAGACCCAGGCGATCCATGCGCTCCCTTCTCGCCATGGGCGCAGGCGTGCTCTTTGCCATGCTGGTGGCGAGCTGGTGGATCTTCCATGTCGATCGACCACAGCAATTCGCCACATTGACGGGCGAGCAGAGGGCCGTGGCGCTCTCGGATGGTTCGCAGGTCCGACTTGATACTCAAACCCGCCTCAACACCCAGATGAAAGATGATGCGCGCCAGATCCGGCTCGACCAGGGGCAGGCGATGTTCGAGGTCGCCCATGACCGGGCACGCCCCTTCCGCGTGAAGGCCGGCGATGTCGAGGTGGAGGCCACCGGTACGAAGTTCGACGTGCGTTTCGTCGATGGCGTCACCCGCGTCTCCTTGTTCGAGGGCGGCGTCGATATCCGCGAGGCAGGCCGCGACGTGATCCATCTGTCGCCCGGCGAGATGTGGAGTTCGAAAGCCACGCACGCGGCGAGAGTCTCGTCGCTCGATGTCAGGCGGGCATCGGCGTGGACGCAGGGGAGGCTTATCTTCGAGGCCACGCCTTTGTCGGAAGCGATCTTCGAGATTAACCGCTACACGCAGAACAAAGTGGTGCTGGGCGCAACCACGCGCGCACGCGAGCCCATTAGCGGATCGTTCAAGACCGGCGATCCCTCAGGCTTCCTCAAAGCCGTCGCCGCGCTGCTGTCGCTGGACTTTGAAAGGCAGGAGAACGGCACGTTCCTGCTTCGCGATCGACGTCCGTCATAAATTTGAAATTTTTCATTCCCTGCCATTAGGGTGACCCTGGGGCCGAGGCGTCCCTTAGCTAGAGGGCGGCGATCAGGCACGCCCGAGCCGGCGGTGTCTTGCCCCGGCGCCAAGGGGGAAGAACCGTCGCCATGCGCACTCAGATCATCGCTGCCCTGTTCAGAGGAACGTCGTCCCTCATCGTGATGGCGGCGGCGTCCGCAATGCCCGCAACTGCGCAAGTGGCTGAGACGCGCATCGCATTCGCCATTGCGCCGGGCGCCTTGTCCACGGCGCTCGCCCAATATGCCGAGCAGGCCAAGGTGCAGCTCATCTATACGCCGGCGCTCGCCGCCGGCCGCAAATCGACCGGGATCAAGGGACAGTTTTCGCCGCGCGAGGCGCTGGCTCGGTTACTCGCCGGCACCGGCATAGCCGTGCGGCAGGTCGACCGCGACGTCTTCATGCTGAGCGGGGCAGGGGCTGAGGGCGGCGACATCGCCAAGGGGCAGTCCTCGGCTTCTCCCGACCGGGGCGGGCAGGACATCATCGTGACCGGATCGCACATTCATGGTGCGCCGCCCACAGCGTCGCCCACCAAGGTCGTCACCCGGTCCGATATCGAGCGTGGCGGCTATAGCTCGGTGGCACAGGCACTCCAGGCGATGCCGGGAAATTTCGGAGGGATGGCGACCGAGCAGAGTGCGCTCTCCTATGCCGACCGGTCGGGTAGCAATACTACGTTGGCATCGGGTGTGAACCTGCGGGGTCTCGGTCCGCAGGCGACGCTTGTGCTGGTGAACGGCCGACGGGTGGCGGGCTCCGGCATGATGGGCGACTTCGCCGATATTTCGAGCATACCCATGAGCGCGCTCGATCGGGTGGAAATCATCACCGATGGCGCTTCCGCCCTTTATGGCTCGGATGCCGTTGCCGGCGTCGTCAATATCATCCTCAAGGAGGATTTCGACGGCCTGGAAATGCGCTTGCGCGGCGGCAGCGTCACACAGGGAAATGCGCGCGAACTGCAATTCTCGCAGACCGCCGGCAAGAGCTGGGGCAGCGGTTCGTTCCTCCTTTCCTACGAGTGTCAGCGTCGGGTCGCACTGCGCTCGGCCGATCGGGCTTATGCCCGGTCGGCCGATTCCCGACCCTTTGGTGGCACCGATCGTCGCTATCCCTATAGTTCGCCGGGCAATGTCCTGGGTTTCGACGAAAGCGGTGCCCTGGTTCCGACCTATGCCATTCCCGCAGGGCAGGATGGGACCAGTCTGACCGCAGCCGATTTTCTTGCCGGCGAGGCCAATCTCGAAAATTTCAGGGAGGGGACCGACCTCTCACCGGACCAGAAGCGTCACAGTCTCTACGCTCATGTCTCGCAGAGCCTGACCGATGCCATCAAATTCTCGCTGGAAGGGCGATTTTCGCACCGGAAATTTTCCAGTCTAACGTCCGGCTATGCGACTATCCTCTCGGTCACGGACGCCAATCCCTGGTTCGTGTCGCCGACCGGGGCATCGAGCGACCTGATCGGCTACGCCTTTACGCAGGAACTGGGACCGGTCCGCTCGGCCGGCACGGCCAGGAGCTATGCCTTGACGGGCGGCCTCGAAGCTGAACTTGGGGCGGACTGGAAATTATCCAGCTATCTCGCCTATGCCGCCCAGCGCGATCGCAACAGAACCGATCAACTCGCCAACGAATATCTGTTGGCAGAAGCATTGGGCAGTATCGCCGATGATCCTGCCAGCGCCTTTTCCGCGCAGCGCGATGGCTATTTTAATCCTTATGGCGATGGGAACGCCAATTCGCGCGCCTTGCTGCAGGCAATCAGCGGCTATTCCGATTATGAAAGCCGATCCAACATCCTGACCGCCGACATGGTCGCCGACGGATCGCTGTTTTCGTTGCCGGGGGGATCGGTCAAGCTTGCCGTCGGGGCCAATTACCGGCGTGAGCGGTTTCATAGCCAGGCGGTGGATTTCATTTTCTCGCCGACCCCGGTCGCGGGACGACCGGCCGATTATTCCCGCTCGATCTGGGCCGGCTTTGCCGAGCTCGCCGTGCCGCTGTTCGGCCCCGACAATGCCCGCACCGGTCTCCAGCAGCTGGATTTTTCCGCTGCAGTTCGGGCTGAGCGCTATGATGATTTTGGCAGCACCGCCAATCCCAAATTCTCGCTCCGCTGGGTACCGGTCAATGGCGTCGCTGTCCGGGGGACATGGGGCACGTCCTTTCGTGCCCCCAATCTGCGCGAACTGGGTGCACCTGAAACCGCCAATCTCAGGATCGCAACCAACGAGGCGGGGAACTCGGTGGTCGTCATCCAGCGCAGCGGTGGCAATACCGGCCTGTCGCCCGAAAAGGCGAAGAGCTGGACCGTGGGACTCGACCTCACCCCATCATCCCTCGCTGGGCTGACGGCGAGTCTCACGGCTTTCCGCACCATATTCTCGGGCCGCATCAGCAATGTGGTCCAGCAGAATTTCTCCAGCGCGTTAACCGATCCGATTTACGCCCCCTTCGTCCGGTGGGTCAGTCCGGGGACCAGTGCCGATGATCTGGCCTTTGTCGAAGAACTGCTTTCCCGCTCCGGCACCTCCAATCCCTATCCGGTGGAAAGCATCGCCGCCGTCGTGGATGCCCGCTACGTCAATACCGGACGTGTCGATGTGGCCGGCGGCGATTTCGACATCAATTATGTTTTCGAGCGCGGTTCCAATCGCTTCAATATCGGCGTGGGCGCTACCTATCTCGAACGTTGGCGCGAACAGGTGACGCCGGATTCACCGGCGGTGGATCGCCGTAATGTCGCGGGAAGACCAGTGGATCTCAAGGGGCGGATGACCATCGGCTGGGCGCGCGGCCCGTTCGACACGCAAATTGCCCTCAACCATGTCGATGCCTATCGCGATGAAGCGGGCAAGCGGATCAAGGCATGGAACACGGTCGATTTCCGGATCGCCTACAAGTCGAAGGCTTCTACGGGCATCGCGTCGGGCTTCACCCTTTCACTGACGGCGCAGAACCTCTTCGACAAGGCGCCTCCCTTCTACGACTCGACCGCCGGCGCCGGCTATGACGGGGCCAATGCCGATGCGACCGGTCGATTTATCGCCCTCGAAATCGCCAGACGCTGGTGACATCGCATGCGCTGTCTCCTGTGCTGGCTCGTCGCCGCGATCCTGACCCTGCAATGCGCGGCTGTCGCAGCGCGGCCCTATAGTCTCGACGATCTGCTTCGGCATGAAGATACAGGAAGGATGTTGGTCGATCCGGGCGGCCGATGGCTCTTGTTCGAGAAATATGATTCGCATTTGGCGATGCAACGCCAGGATCGATTGTCGCTCGGACAGATTCTGCGCGCGCGGCCCTATATCGTCGACCTCCATGGACGCGGACCTGCAACACCGCTGCTCGATGACGACCAGCCCGGCACCATCCTTCTTGGGTTTTCGCCTTCGGGGAAACGGGTTGCGGTCGCGCGGCTGCAGGGTGGGGCATTTCGCTTCGGCATCGTGTTGCTTGCTTCTGGCGCAGTTCAGTGGTGGCCCTATGCGCCGCTCCATGACGGTTTTCACCCCGTCCATAGCTGGCTTTCGGACGACCGGCTGCTGATCCTGACGCAGCGCGATGAAAGACCCGCCGTTCGGATGGCTCTGGACTGGCCACCGGAACGCCCCATGCGGGAGCGATGGGACCGGACTGCCGCTGGTGCTCTGGCCGTATCGGTCAGCGGCAGCGGCCGCTATCTGCGCGATGACGGACGCTCCCAGCAGCAGCTCCTGATGGTCGATGCCGTTACGGGAGCGACACAGGCTCTTGCCACCGGCCCCTTTGCGCAGCTGCAACTATCCCCTGACGGCAAATATGTCGCACTGATCAAAGCGGATCGCGCGCGGCAGCCCTCCGCCGATCAGATGGTAGGGGAGGATGACAGCTTCTATGGCCGCCATCTCCTCCTGCTGGATCTTGCATCCAGGGCACAATGGGAACCTTGCTCCGAGTGCAGCCTGCCCGGCGATCCGCGCTGGTCAGACGATAGCGCGCATATCGGCTTCGTCGCGGACCGCAAGGGGCGCCGGGAGGCCGTGATAGCGAACATGGCGCGGCATGTCGTCATGTCAGCAGGCCCGAGCCGCTCTGCATCCTCGGACGGCTGCGTGCTTGCCCCGCATCAGGACGTGCCGGTCGCCGCCCGGGCGTCCGTCACGCCGACCGATGAGAGGGCCAGCTTTTCGGTCCCGATGGCCTGCACCCGGCCATCGTCCATGCCGGGCACCATCTGGGCTGCCGTGCCCTGGCGCGTTGGCACAGGCGGCGTCATTGTCGAAAGGCCGACAGGCGGCGCCATTAGGATTCCATGGCAAAGGCGCGAGGCGATCGCGTCCGTGCAGTCGAGCGATATCGGGAAGGGCGGGGCAGTTGCGCTTCGCATTTCCGCCGCTTCCGGGCGGAGCGCGCTGTTCCTTGCAGGCCAGGGACAAGCTCGCCCCCTTATGGCGCTCAACAGCGTCATGCGCGATGTCGAGCCGGCCGTCATGCAACCGCTCTTTCATCTGTCGGCTGCCGGTTCGCCGGTCACCAGCTGGCTTGTGCTTCCACCAGGAGAGAAGGGCGCCAAGGGGCTGCCGCTGGTGGTCATTCCCTATCCTGGGCAAATCTATTCAGACGTTGCGCCCGCCGATCAGCAGGTCGGCCGTGAACGCTTCTACACCAATGCGCAACTGCTGGCGGCAAGCCGATTTGCCGTTCTTCTGCCGTCTATCCCGATGCCGCGCGTTCTTCCCGACACCGGCTTTGATTTTTCCGCTGCGCTCGCCCCGGCGATCGAGGCAGCCATCGCCACCGGCGCCTGCGATCCTTCGCGCATCGCACTTTGGGGCCATAGTTACGGTGCATATAGTGTCGCCATGGCAGCAGCCCAGAGCAGGCGCTTCCGCGCCGTCGTCGCATCGGCCGGCATATATGATCTGGCGGCGACCGCCGGGACCTTCGGTCGCGCGACGCGCCTGTCGCCCGAGGAAGGACTGAATGTTGCAGCCTCCTATGCCTGGGCCGAAAACGGACAGGGGCGGATGGGCGTTGCGCCCTGGAAGGCGCCGGGGCGCTACATTGCCAACAGCCCCATCTACCAGGCCGATCGCGTGAATGTGCCGATGCTCATCATCGGGGCCGACCGCGATTTCTCGCCGATCGAGCAGGGCGAGCAGCTCTTCTCGGCCCTTTTCCGCCAGGGCAAGGACGCCCAGCTCATTACCTATTGGGGAGAGGGACATGTTATCGGCAGCCCTGCAAATCTCCGGGATTTCTATGCTCGGGTGATCGGCTTTCTATCGGATAATCTCGCGGTAAAAGCGCGGGCTGTTGCCGTGGTTGCTGCAGCCGCTCCTGCCATCCCCGCATCCAGCGCTCGACAATGAGCAGGCGAATGATCTCGCCATAGCAACTGGACTGGACCAGCTGGTCGGGGTCGAGCACATGTTCAAACTGCGTCCGATCGACGAGTCCGGCCTGTGCCAGTGCGCCTTCGAGCAGTCGCGTGCGAAGGATCGGCACGCTTCTGGCCAGTGTTTGTCCGAAGAAGTAGGAAAGGCTGCCTTTTCCGCGTCTTTCGATCAGCGCTGCGGGCAGTCGGTTGGCAAAGGCTGCGCGCGCCATGGCCCGGTCCCGCCTTCCCTCGGTCAGGGCCATGAGCGACTGGCCGAGCGCATGTTCGACGATCGGTTGCGAAAGCAGCGGATGGATCACTCGCATCACCTGCGCGCAGCGGCTGGGACCAAATGCGTTCCGGTCGCCGGCTATCGCTTCGATCTGCATGCGCTTGGCTTGAGAAACGCCCTCGAGCGACCCTGCCCATGTCGAAGGTCGCGACTGGCTGGGATAGACACAGAAGGGACTGCGTTTGCCCGCGACATCAGCGTTCCGCACCGAAGGCAGCCAGGCCGTGGCCGCGACTCTCCAGATACTGGTCTGGCACCAGCGCGCGAGCGCCTCCAGACGTTCGAGGTTGAGCTTTTGCCCGTCCGGCCAGCCGTCTTGTGCCACCAGCGGCGTGGGATGCTGGAAGAACAGCGCATCGCCGCCGCGGCCGGTAAACAGCGCATCGGCGTCTCGCGCTTTGCCCATGGCCGCCAATTGCCGATCATGGAAAAAGCTTGTGCTGCCAATGCCGGGGCGTACGCCCACAGCCGCCCCATCCAGCAAGCTGTCGTCGATCGCCGAAATGCCGAACGCAATCTCGTGCGGTTCCAGCCCAAGCCTGTCTGCCACGGCGCGACTGAAACGGCGTTCGTCGCCAGCCAGGCTATCGCTGAAAAATGTGAAGGCGCCGATCCCTTCGCCCTTCGCCTGCGTCAGGCTCGCCGCGACGATGGCGGAATCAAGGCCGCCGGAGAGTTCCAGGATGGGCCTTGCATGCATGGATGACCAGGCGGACACGCATGCGTCCACGATGCCGGCCAGCGCCGCCGGGGCGCCCGCCGCGCTGCGTGGCGCGCAATGGTCGCGCGGCGCCCATAACCGTCTGGTATTGGTGCCGGATTGGCTGAAGCTGGTGATCGCCCCCGGCTGCAAGGGCGCCACTGCGATAAGAGGCGCGGTTTCGGCGGCCTGGGATGGATGGTGGAGGAGATGGGCTATGTCCTCCAGATTGATCGCGAGCATCGCAGGCGGAAAACGGTCGAGCCAGCGATCCGCGTCGCATGTCAGCAGCGTCACGCCGTCATGGCGCCAATGAAAACATTCCCGCGACCCGATCGGCTCGGCGAACACGGATAGGAATATCTTGGCATCGGGATCGTGTCGCAACGCTATGTAGCTTCCCCAGTGAGAGGAGAGCAGGTCGGAGCAATATTCTCGGAAGCCCGCCTCGTCTGCTGTTCTTGGCCTGGGCATTGTGTCGGCTTGTGGGCTGCTGAAGATTTCGCCGACAAGATAGTGGGACGGGGCCATCTGCTTGGCCCATGCGTCCTGCGTCGCAACCATCAGGCCATTGGCCTGCATGATCTGGATATCGGGCGCGCGCAGCAGGTCGGCCTCGATCCGGCTGGCCATTGCCACGGCCATAGCATCCTGGGGATGCCAGGCGGCGATGAGATAGTCGCCGCGCATCAGCTTTGGCGCAGCCGAAAGATCGGTACATAATCCTCGATCAGATGGACCCGTTCACCGATCAGCATATCGTCGATCGCGAGCCAGCAATGCGCGCGAAAGGGAAAGAGCTGAACCCCGATGACCCAATCCGCCCTGTGTCCATGATAGGACAGATAATGAAGCAGCGCGTAGGCGCGCAGAAGGCAGGACGCACGATAGGGAAGATAGAGGCTCATCCGCTCGAACCGGGCGGCCAGGTTCTGGGCAGGCGCCGCGCTGCGCTGAAAGGGCGCCTGGCCAAGATGCATCGCCTCCATCATCAAGGACCGGATCGGCTTGCGAAAGAATGAGGTGAGAGCAGCGCACCATGCGCGCAAGAAAAGGCGTGGGTCGCCCGCCTCGAGCCGATCGTCAGAGACCTCCGGCTCCCGCCAGATGGGCAGGAGGGGCTCCGCGCCGGCCTCCCATCCATGTTCCACTGGATAATAATGGCAGCTATAGGCATCGGCGTCGAAGTCGAGTGTCACGACGCCGTCACCGCATCTGGCGGTGGGGGCGCCGAAAAGGTCCAGAGACAGCATGGCGGCTCCTCATGGACGGTGCCGATGCCCTGCGCAGTGAAGGCCTCGGCACCGCCTGGTTCGTTCAGCCGCCGACCGTATATTCGCGGTCGAGGATCATCTCCGGCTGCGAGCCCGAAAAGCTGGCGCGGGTCAGCTTGCGGGCCTTGCCCAGCGCGATCATACGGTTCGCGGGGCGCAGATCGGACGAACCGGATTGAACGGACTGTTTCATTTCAACCTCCTTCATCGAGCCGCGACCATTCGCGGCGAATTCAGTAGGAAGCAGGTGGAAGTGATAGCAAAATCATATTTGCCCTATATTTGGCCTATATTCTTGGAACATGGCCCTGACCTTCGAAGGCGTTCGCAAGCTGGTCCGCGACGTCGCGGCAGCGCTCGTGAAAAGCATGGCTGATATCGCGCGCCATCGCGGGATCATCCTGTGTGAGCGCATCCGCAAGTGCGTGGGCGCGTTCCCCCATGTCCGCAAGGATGGTCGCTTCATGGCGGCGCAACACAGCGAGCCTGTCGTCCACATAGCGCCGGATCGAGATGATCGCGGCATCGCCGGTCGCGGCGGCCCTGTTGTCGAACAGGCGCCAGAGGCTCCGGTGTCGCCCGGCCCTGTGCCCGTTTACCGGATGAAGCTGCAATGCCCGATCCATCCACAACTCGTGCGCTCTGTAGAGGCTGATGATCGCTCGGGCATTGAGGGGCGCAAGATAGAAGCCTTCACGATGGCGCTCGACAACGAGGTCGCGCCCGGCCAGCTGGCGCAGGGCCTCGCGCACCGGCGTCGTGCTGACGCCCAGGGCCTGCGCCAGCGTGGCGATGCCGATCCGATGGATCGGGCGATACTGGCCCTGGACGATCCGGCTGAAAATCGCATCATATATGGCCGCGTAGGATTTGGGCGCTTTGCGCGTCATTCGACTTCTCCCTGAGAAGTCCATCGCCGCTCGCCTTGCGCGCGGACGCAAGAGATAGCCTCATTTTCACCCTGATTGGGCAGACGCGCGCAAATCAATAGGTTGCATTATGCGATCAAGCTGCTGATACTCTGCAATCCTATAGCGGTCATCCCGCAGAGGATGTTCGTTCTGACAGGAGAGGCTTTGACAGGCTTCGCGGACCTGCCTCCACGCAGTTGCTGTGTCGAGCCAAGGATGGACCGGCTGGCCGGTCGCGCAGGACGGGGGCGGCGATGTCTTTCACGACCGACATGGCGGACAGCGGCGAAAGTCTCTCTCGTGCCCTTCGCGCCATCCGACGCAAACGCGGCCTCAAAACCAGTGAAGTCGCGCGCCGCATGGACATGGCGCAGCGCAGCTACGAGCTGTTCGAGGCTGGCGGCGGACGCATTACATTCGAGCGGTTGATGAGCTTTGCGGAGGCCACGGACTGCGACCCTTTTGCATTGATGCTGGTGGGACCGTTCGGTTCGGCCGAGTTCGCCATCCACTGCGCCGACACCAAGCTGGCGATGATCATGGTCATGTCGCTGCAGGAATTTGCCGAGGACCGCGGCGCCGACCTTTGCTTCCTTGAACCGCCCAATATCATCGCGGCCTTCCAGCGTCTCTTCAAGGATCTGGGCGGCAGGCTCGACGACAATGACGCTTTCCTTTCCAAATGGCTGGATGGCCGCACCGGCATGATCGATCTGGGCGCGCTCAGCATGCGGGGCCTGCGCCGCAGGAAGGCGTGATATCGCGCATTTTTTCAACATCGCCATAGCCACCGTGGCGAGCGGGCATCGTCTCATGGCCATGGCGCTTGGCTAGCTGGCAACGGGATGACTGGTCCGTCCGAGCGGATGCCTGAGTTTGGCGCATGAGCCCGGATCGATGGATCGGCGACCGGCTCCGAGGTCGGCCATGACGACGATGCTAGAGAAGCGTCTTGTAACCGCCGGCAGCCAGGGCGCGGGCCTGGGCAATAAGTCTGCGCGTCCGCGACTTGAGATGATCGGATGCCTGGTTCCATTCGCGTTCGACCGTCATTTCTCCGAACAAGGTGATCGCGGTTTCTCGGTGCGAGCGATGTCGGGCAAGCGCGTCAAGCGTGGCGAGAAGCAGCGACCATCGCTCGCCGCGCGTGGAATTGCGCTCCAGACTCTGCGGCCATGCGCCCTTGCGCAAGAGCCAGTCCCATCGCTGTAGCGCATGGGTCCGCTCTGGGAGCGCGGCGCCCTCGATAATATATCGCAACCCGACCGGCCCTTGCAGCAGATCGCCTGCCGTCAAACTAAGTCTGATCTGCCCTTGGGGGCTTTCGACGAGCAGCTCCTGGCGATCGGGCTGGACGAGCAGCACCGCAGGCCAGGGCAGGTCGAAGAGCAAGAAGGCGCCGGGCTCGGTGGACCGACATGGCCGCGCAAAAGCGCATATGACGTTCATGTCCACCGCTGCCTCCCAGAAAAGGGGGACGTCGCGTGCTGTCAGGGCCGGATCGCCCTCGAAAACATAGCCCCCAGGATGTGAGCGGGCGGCAGGTCCGGATAAGCTGGAGGGAAGGGCTGGTTCGCAAGAGCGTCCGCTCACAAGGCTGGCCCCTATAGTCCGCCCGTCTTCGCAATATCTCCCATGCCATCTGCGATCCAGTCAGAAGATGCGCATCCTGCGGCACCGATCGCTCGATGATCTCTGGCCGACATGAACTGGTCCGGGCTCCCTGCATGCCTGTCTCCCATATTTTGGTCAGGAGCAAAGGATGCATGAGCGGGGGGTGGGAGCGGGCGCGCGACGGCTTGCCGGTGCGGCGAATTGACGCGCTTGTGCCATGTCTGGCGCGAGGGTGCGGATATTCCGCATATATCAGGCGTATATTTCGCCATCTCCATGCGGACATTCCATGCGCCCTGCGCACTGCGGGATTGACGGGAGCGCGCGCATTTCCGGGGATGTCTCGGGAGGCGACGAGCGATGGTCGGGCGCATGGTCGAGGGTGGACGATCTGGTCACTTTTTGGGGGCGTTGTAGTCAGCTTTCACTCCGGTTCGATGAAGCTGTCCCAATAGAGACGTTCGACCTCGCGAACCTCGTCCGCCGTCAGCGCGGCAAATTCCCGTCCCTGGGCACGCTGGGACAGCCGGCCATCATTCTGCTTGAGGAACTTGTGAAGCAGTTCGACCTGATCGATCGGCATGTCGATCATTTGCTGAATGCCCAGCGTGAAGCGATCGAACCCTTCGAGGAAGGCGACCTCCTCGGGCATGTCCACTTCGATCGTCTGTTCCACACAGGCATAGAGGAAGGCGGCATGCGCGGTAGCGTCGAAAAAGCGGTAATAGGACGCCGTCTCGTTCAGCACCTCGACATTGCCACCTGCCGTGCGCCGCCACTCGATCAGCGGCAAGAGCGGCCTTGAATAGCTTTCGAGCACGCGCCGATAGGCATGGATTTCCCGCAGGATTGCGGCGCTCACCGGGAAGACCAGGCCAGGCGGGTTATAATGCGCCGCTGCCAGAACATGATGGATGAGCCAGCGATGGAGGCGGCCATTCCCATCCACATAGGGATGGATATAGACGAAGCCGAACGCCAGCGCCGCTGCGGCGACCACGGGATCATAGCCACCCTCGCGGGTCCGGTCGGCATAATCGACGAGGCCGGCCAGCAAGTCATCAAGATCCTGCGCGCGCGCGCTGATATGGTCGGGGATGGGATCGCCGGTCTCGCGGTCATGAACCCCCACGAAGCCCCCTTCTTCGCGTAGGCCCAGGCGCACGAAGCGCGCATCGCCGATGACGATGCGCTGGAGACGGTCGAACTCCGCCAGGCTGAGCTGCGTCTGCCCTGCTTCAGCGATCGCCTGGCCCCAGCGGACCGCGCGATTGCCCGAAGGGCGTTCCCCTTCGATCGCGAAGGAGGAGCGGGAATCGTTGAGCAGCAGAAAGGCCGCCGCACGCGCCACCAGATCAGGTCTGATCCGCCCGATCTGGGCGCGTGCGCGCTCGTCGAGCTTCTTGGCCGCAAGCGCGCTCAGTGCAGGCGAACGATCGACCATGGGACAGAAGCGTGGTGTTCCGGGCAGATTGTTCAGCACGCGATGGCGCGATGAGGTCTCGCCGCGGGCGAGGGCGAACTGCATGTCCGGGTCGACCACCTCCACCTGACGGACCTTGCCCGCGTCGGGAAGGTCGAGCATGTGCCCGGTCATCCACTCATAGAGAAACCAGATCCGGCGCGCGAACGCGCCCGTTGGTGTGGTGCTGACGATATCGGCAACATCCTCTGCCGGGATCGTCCGGAACAGCTGGTCGAGCACGGGAAGGTTCACGCCTTCCCACTTGATCGCGAAGGTGAGGTGTCCAGCCAGGCTTTCTTCGGGCCGATGGCGTGGCGTCAGCATCAGCCAGCTGTCGGTCGATACCGGGTGATGGCGTTGCGCAATGGCGGCAAAACGTGGTGATAGTGGAACCGCAAGATCATAGGCTGCCATCAATGCCGCGTAGCCCACAGGCGTAGCAGGTTCAGGAAGCGCGCGACCGCGAAAATCCGTCACCGGCTGTGAAGGCCATTCACCCATGCAAACTCCTGCGAAAAACCATCACCGCAACCGAGGTCGCCCGCGAATCTCGATCATTGTCTGCGAATAATTATCTCAAGATCGCAATTTTGTGAATATCGTTCACTTTCTTCCGATTTGCGGATGGGCCGACGGCGCCTTTTGCACGGCATGAGGGTCGTGCCTCGCGGCGAGGCGAGCCGGCCGCGCGAAGAAAAGAGAGATATGTCTGCTGCACTTTTGGCAGACCAGGCGGTGTGGGCAGCCAGACCCGGATGTTGCTGGTCGGCGGGTTGCAGGCCCGCAGATTCAGTCGGCGGAGCGATCGGAAGCCATGATGGCGTCGACTTCGCTTGCGCTCAGCATACCGCGCAGCTGCGCTTCGTCGAAAATGGCGGTGTTGAAGTCGCGGTCATTTTCGCCGGAGCCGACAGCGTGGATGCTGTCGAAAATCTCGCGATCGCTCATCTCGCTCGCCTGTGACGCAAATTTCATGGGATCAGACATACTCATGGCACCGGTCTCCGTTTGCAAGCGGCAGACCAATGAAGTCCTGTCAGTCGGTATCGTGCTCGGGAACCCCTGTGATACCGATGACTGCCTTATACCACGGCAGGGCTTTGAGCGCCAAACAGACGCATCATGGTCTCGCCCTGAACGCAGGGCCGCAAAGCTAATCGCGGCTACACCGTTCATATCGCTTCCCATTCAGCGAGCCCAAGGCCGGGGACCAGCAGCGCCGACCATCAGGATCGATCATCGCCTTTCGGCGGGCACCGGGCGGCCCAAACCCAGACGGATCGCCTGCCGAGCCTCGAGTCGCCGCCGGAAAGGCGCTGAGCGCCGCATCAACCACGTCGATAGATGCGCGCCAGGAAGGAGGAACGCCCACCCAGCAATGCGTCCATCGATCGGTCTGCAAATGGGGATATATGCTTTTCCGGGCCTGCGGCTGCGCCTGTCGCGCTTTATGCCGCCGTCCTGGGCCGGCGGCACCCAGCCCCGTTTTCCGGGTCTGGTCCATTCGGTAACGATCGCGGGCAGGGGCGGACCCATCCAGGTCCGCCCGGCGGTCGCCGCGCGAGCGCGGCGGCGCTTGTGGGAGCCTCTCCCAGAAAGCGGGAGCAGGCGGCGCTCCCTCCTAGGCCCTTCGCGGTCGCCGGCAACCCGCAGCTTCGCTTGCGGGTGCTTCACTTACGTTACGCCCTTCGGTGCCTGCGTCCGCCGGGGCGGGCCTTTCCAGTCGCATCTTGCCGCCCACCCCCGCTTTTCGGGGAGGCTCATGTTTTTGGGCAGGCAGGAGGACAGGACATGGCTCATTCCACCAGCCGCAGCGCCAAGGCCAAGCGTCGCGCCGCAAACGCCCAGCCCGAACGGATCAGCCTCTATGACGAGGTCACCGCCAAGATCATCGCCCAGCTTGAGGAAGGGCATTTTCCTTGGGTCCAGCCTTGGGCATCGGGACCGGCCGCCATTGGCGGGGCGCTTGGCCCCGGCCTACCGCGCAACGCGCTGACCGCCCGCTGCTATTCGGGCGTCAATATCCTCATCCTTTGGGGCGCGGCGATCGATCGGGGCTATCCCTCGCAAAGCTGGCTCACCTTCAAACAGGCGCTCGATGCAGGCGGCAATGTGCGCAAGGGCGAGCAGGGAACGACCGTCGTCTATGCCGATCGTTTCACACCTGAAACAGAAAAGGAAAAGGCGCGGGAAACGGGGCAGGACGCCAAGTCGATCGCCTTTCTCAAGCGGTTTACCGTGTTCAACATTGCCCAGTGCGAGGGACTGCGCCCCGGCCTGGCCGCCGAACCTGCCCCTTTACCCGAATGCCAGATCATCCCCATCGCCGAAGAGGTGATCGCGGCGAGCGGCGTGGAGTTCCGCATCGGCGGCGACCGGGCATATTATATGCCGTCACTGGACGTGGTGCAGGTGCCGCCGCAGCCTGCTTTCTATGAGCAGGTCAATTATTACCGCACCTGCCTGCATGAACTGACCCACGCCACCGGCCACCCATCGCGCCTCGACCGCAATCTCAAGAACGGCTTCGGCAGCAAGGATTATGCTCGCGAGGAACTGATCGCCGAAATGGGGTCAGCCTTCCTCTGCGCGGCGCTGGGCATCGTGCCGACCGTGCGCCATGCCGATTATATCGGCTCATGGCTGGAGGTGCTGCGCGAGGATAATCGCGCCATCTTCCGTGCCGCAGGTGCCGCCAGCAAGGCGGCCGACTGGCTGCTGTCCCGCCATCGCGAAACACAGGTCGCCGTCGTGGGCATTGAGGAACCGACCAGCACCGCCGAACCGACCAGCACCGTCGAGCAGGAAAGGAAGGCGGCATGAACCTCCTCACCCCCGATATTCGTCAGGCGCTGCGCGCCAATGCTTGTCGCAGCGCTGCCAGCCGAGCGCGGAGAGAGACGTGCGATCCTCGCTGTGAGACGCGTGACTCGCTGCGACCAGCGGTCAAATTCTTCAATCCACTGGGCGCCGCCACTTGGCTGGCCACCGAACTTTACGAAGACGGCGACACTTTGTTCGGCCTCGCCGACCTTGGCTTCGGATGCCCGGAAATGGGCGTCTTCTCCCTGATGGAAATCGAAGGCATCCGACTGCCCTATGGCATGCGGATCGAGCGCGACGAGGGCTTTTGCAGCCCGCACAGCCTGTCCCGCTGGGCTTCGACCGCCCGCCATGCAGGCTCCATCATCCATGCCGAACAGCTTCTGAGACACGCCGTATTTGACGCGGCTTTCGACCTTCCGACCGATCCATTCCAAGGAACGGCAGGATGACGCGCGGCGCGTAACGCCGCATTTCCGTAAAGCCGAGCCGCCCAACTCGCCAAAGATCGACGGCCCGGCACTCACAAGGAGTAGACCCATGAAACTCGATTTCATCCCGCTCGACAAGCTGTCCGTCAGCAAGGCCAATATGCGCTTTTCCAAAAGCGCCCCCGATGTGTCGGACATCCTGCCGACCGTGCGCAAGCGCGGCGTGATCCAGCCGATCATCGTGCGGCCCCAATCCTGTCCCGAGCCTGTCGAGGGGCGCGCGCCCGATGCCTTCGAAATCCTCGCCGGTTCCCGCCGCTATCATGCCGCCATGATCGTCGCGGCGGAGAAGCGGGCGATGGGCGAGGCCGACAGCGAAATCGCGCTGCTACCCTGCGCTATCCTTGAAGAGGGCGACGACGCCGACGCGGTGGAAGCCTCGATGATCGAAAATATGGCCCGGCGCGATGCCGATGAAGTAACCCAGTGGGAGAGCTTCACCCGGTTGGTGAAGGAAGGCCGCAAGACCGACGATATCGCCGCAACCTTCGGCCTGCCCGAACTCACCGTCAGGCGGGTGCTGGCGCTGGGCAATCTTCTACCCCGCATCCGCCGCCTCTATGCCGCCGACGAGATCGATCGGGCGACCGTCCGCCATCTGACGCTCGCATCCAAAAGCCAGCAAAAGGCATGGCTTGCCCTGCTCGACGATGAGGATAGCTACACGCCTGTGGGCCATCAGCTAAAGGCCTGGCTCATGGGCGGCCAGTCCATCGGCATCCATCATGCCCTGTTCGATGTCGAAGCGAGCGGCCTTGCCGTCATCGCCGACCTGTTCGGCGAGCACGCCTATTTCGCCGATGCCGATGGCTTCTGGAAGGCGCAGGATGCCGCCATCCACGACCGGCGCGAAGCCTATCTGGACGAGGGCTGGAATGAGGTCGTCATCGTGCCGCCCGCCGAGCATTTCTCGACATGGGAATATGTGAAGGCAACCAAGCGCCATGGTGGCCGCATCTATGTCGATGTGCGCGGCACCGGTGAAGTCATCTTCCATGAAGGCTATCTGACCCGCAAGGAAGCCGAGCGGATCGAAAAGGGGCAGTGCGCAGGAACAGGCGGGAAGGTCGTGCGCCCCGAAATTACCTCGACCATGGCGACCTATCTCGACCTGCATCGCCATGCCGCCGTGCGCGCCGCCCTCACAAGTGCCCCCACTGTCGCACTGCGCCTGATGGTGGCCCATGTCATCGTCGGTTCGCCCCTCTGGCGGGTCGATGTCGAACCGCAGACCAGCCGGAATGAAGCGGTCGCGGAAAGCATCGAGAATGCGGTCGGCGAGGCGGATTTCGATCATATGCGGCGCAAGGCGCTGGCCCTGCTCGGCTTCGACGCGGAAGAACCCGCCATCATCGGCGGGCTTGGCGGCGACTTCGGTCCCAATACCGGCCTTGTCGCGCTTTTCCTCACCCTGCTTGACCTTGATGATGCGCAGGTCATGGATCTGATCGCCATCGTCATGGGCGAAAGCCTCGCCAGCGGCAGCGCCGCCGTCGATGCTGTCGGCCTCCATCTTGGCATCGACATGGCCGACTATTGGCAGGCCGATGCCGCCTTTTTCGAGCTGCTGCGTGACCGCGAAATATTGGGCCATCTGGTCGCGGACGTAACCAGCCCCTCGGTTGCTGCCTCCAATGCGAACGAGAAGGCAAAGACCTTGAAAGCCATCATCCGTGATGCGCTCGACGGCACCAATGGCCGCGACAAGAAAGATCGCTGGGTGCCACGCTGGATGCAATTCCCACCCTCGCGCTATTCGCAGCGTGGTGGGGTCGGAACCATCGCGGCCCATGGGGCGGTGGTTAAAGCGAAGGAGGCGCATGACAGCGCCATAGCCAAACCGGACATGCCCGATCCCGCTACTCCCGGCGGCGTCATTTCGCTGCCTGACGGCGGTGAGGAAGCAGACGAGCGGCTTGCGGCCTGATGGTATCGCGCGGGCGGCGCTTCGTCGCCGCCCGCCTCGCCATTGCCTTCGAAAAATCGGCGCGCCGTCGCCGTTCCGGCCCCGGCGCGCTTATTGGAAGTTTCATCATGTCAGCTCGGGTTTCTCTCTTCATTAGGCTGGGCGGCGATCTTCTTGCCTGCATCCAGAATGAAGGGCTGGCCCGCGATTATGACGCGGATGCCTTCACGGCAGACGACATCCCGAGCGACGCACCGCTATCCCTATACGCGCATGAGGTCGCATGGGGACGGGTCGATCTGCTGGAAGGATTTTGCGCAAGCCATGGCCTGTCCTATGTGCGCTGGTCGGGCGGCTGCGCCGCGCAGTTCGGCCCGGAACGCGCGGTGTTCAATGGAGCCGGCGAGGTTCGCCTCTTTGCTGCTGACGAAGATGATAGGCTGGTAATCGACATCGACCGCGTCGAGAGGCTGGGAAGCTATGAGGCGATCATGGCCTATTTCGCCGCAGGTGATATGTCGGTGCTGCCCTTACGCTTTCTGGCCTGAAAATCGGTCGCGCCCCGGCCCGCATGAGCGGGGCCGGGGCGCGGATCATCGCTACTGCTTGCGATCCTGTTCTTCCTTGCGCGCAGCCTCTTCTTCGGTCGTGTCGCGGGCAATATCGTCCGCATCGCCGGGCGGCTCGCTGCGATCTTCCTGCGGCACGTCATCGATCTGATCGTCCTGCACATCGGCCTGATCCTGTGCGCCGTCCTTGGGATCGGGTTCCATCATCGCTCTCCTGCCGTCGGCAACCTAACCTGCGACCCTGCGCGATGTTCCGGTTGTTTCGCCATGTCGCCATGGAGTGATGCCTTAGTGAGATCGGCACCAGTCGGGCTTGGCGCGACCGCGCGGCCACCAGTCGGCATGGCCCACGGCCACCAGCCTCGCAGTCAGATTCCTGCCCTGAAATCTCACCGTCCTGACCGTCCGGGCATCGCTGCGACCGACCCGCTCGAAAGCGAAAATTGCCGCCTTCGATCTGGCTTTTGAGCCATGTTTTTGCCGCTTCACCCCGGCGGCGTTCGGCCGCATAATTTGCGTTAGGAGCCTGGGTTTCGGGCGCATCGATCCCCGCGAAAGGGATGGGCTCGCCGCTCGTCAGCCGGCATGTGTCGCCGTGGGTGACATGGCGCACCTCTCCTTCGTCTGCGCGGCCGAGATTGGCATAGATGGCGCGGGTTGGTCGCTTGCGCACGCGACAGGACAGCAACGGCCAGCAGGCCTATTGCGCCCGTCCCGGCAGCATCGATCGCACGTCGCCAGTTCGCAGATCCATATTGCGCATTGCGATAAGGCATGGCGCGGCTTGTCGAAAGCGGGCCTCCATTTCGAGCGGATCACGGGTTGATCGGTGCCGGGCGTTGCGATTTTCAGGGGCTCCACAAGGATGGCGAGGGCTTGTCTTTCCTTCTTTTCCCAGTCGCCGATCACGCCTGGCTGGGTGCGTTGACCTGGCAGCGTCTCGGTCGCCTCACGAAACCATCGGCCCGCCCCCATTTCCCCGCCGTTCCGGCTCCTCGCGGTCGCTTCGCTCCAAATGGCGGCGCGCCTCCGGTCCTCCGCTTGCCGCTACGGCCTGTCGGTTCGGTGGCTCGCCTCGCGCTGCCGAACGGTCCGCACGCCCGGCGGATCGGCCGCAGGGCAGTTTGAAGGAGACTTATCATGCCTGCCATCGGATATGTTCAGCGCCTGGAAAACGGCAGCTTCAAGGGCGTCCTCAAGACCCTCGCGGTCCGCGCCGAGATCGAAATCATCCCCAATCGCGGCAAGGTCGGCGATCAGCCCGATTACCGCATCCTTACCGGCGGCAGCGAGCTGGGCGGCGGGTGGATCCGTACCGGCGAAGTCTCGGGCCGGGAATATATCCGCGTCGCCATGGCGGCCCCGGAGCTTGGCGCCCGTACCATCTATGCCAATCTCGGGCGCGCCGCCGGCCAGGATGACGAGGACAGCTATGCCCTCATCTGGAACCCGGACTGACCTGAAGACCCCCGCGCCGCACGGCGCGGGGGTCTGATCATATCGCCGAAAAAAATCAGCCAAGCGAGCAGCTGCAAAGGAGGGACCAAGCCGCCCGGGGGACTGGACCAAGGGGGTGTCGAATTTCGAAGGGCGCAAATCGACACTCCCGCGCCTGCGCTCCAACCCCGATCACCACCCCGTCGGACCGCCATTTCACCCACGCGGTCGGCAGGAGAAACGATCATGGGCGAGAGTGAAATCGCGCGCGCCGAGCAGGCGCGCAAGGGCAGTCCATTTCTCAATACCGCGCAGGCCGCCCATTATATTGGCCTGAGCTATCGCACGCTCGAACAGATGCGCTGGAACGGTCTGGGGCCAAGCTTCCGCCGGCACGGTCGGTTCGTCCGCTACCATATCGACGATCTCGATAGCTGGTCGCGCAGCACCCAGGGCGACACTGACAAAGGAGGGCGCGATGCCTAAGCGCCCGCGCCGACAGGCCCCCGCGCCGTTGCTCGAATGGGTGCCGCCGCTTACCCGGCAAAGCCGGTTCAGGCGCAGGCCCATTCTTCTTCTGATCACTATCGGCACTGGCCTCATGGGTGCGGCGACGGTGCTCGATTATCTGATATGCCCCGCGCCACGGCTCGTGTGGAACGCGTCGGCCAGCGCACCGATCGGCCTGTGGCGCGTTCATCCCGGCGTCCCGCTTGCACGCGGCGATATGGTGCTGGCCCATATGCCGGCAAGGGTACGCCAGCTTGCCGCCTCACGTCATTATATCCCGGCAAATGTCCCGCTGCTGAAGCGGATTGTCGCCCGCGACGGCGACGATGTTTGTGCGCTCGGGGACGCAATCTATGTGAATGGAGCCCCTGTTGCCAAGCGGCTCGTCCGCGACCGCATGGGCCGTATCCTGCCAGGATGGGTAGGCTGCGAGACGTTAGGGGGCGGTCGTCTTTTCCTTCTGATGGACCGCGCGGACTCTTTCGACAGCCGCTATTTCGGGCCGCTGGAACCCGAAGCGATCATCGGCAAGGCGAACCCGCTATGGCTCCGCTGATCCGCATCCTGGCCGCCGCCATGCTGCTGATGTCCCCGGCTTCCGGTACGGCGCAGCGGGCGATGCCGCCCGCTGCGCCAGGCGCTGCGATCGAACGCTGGCGCCCCCTCATCGCCCAAGCGGCCCAGCGCTTTGGCGTGCCCGAAGCCTGGATTGCCGCGGTCATGAAGGCGGAAAGCGGGGGGCACACGCATCTTGACGGACACCCGATCGTCAGCCGGGCAGGGGCGATGGGCCTCATGCAATTGATGCCGGGAACCTGGGCGGCGATGCGCGCCCGGTATGGTCTGGGTTCCGATCCGCACGATCCGCACGACAATATCCTGGCGGGCACGGCCTATCTGCGCATCATGTATGAGAGCTTTGGCTATCCCGGCCTATTTGCAGCCTATAATGCAGGCCCGGGTCGCTATTCCGAGCATCTGCGATCAGGCCGGGTGCTGCCCGCCGAGACGCGCCTCTATATCGAGGCCACCTCCGCAAAGGCCTCCATGCCCCCTCCAATCCTGTCGGGCACGCGACTCTTCTTTACCCTCAATATCGCCTTGAAGCCCGCGGCCAGCCCCGCCTCCAAGGATGACGCGACCGCGCCCCGGTCTCTCATTATCGCACCGTCAGCACAGCGGGCGGAGGGTTCCAGATGACAGCGCGGCGCCCTGACGAGAGGAAAAAATCCGCTCAGTCCTTCCCAGTGTCCGGCAGGCAGCAGGCCGCCTCAAGGACGATGGTACCCCCAATTTTGCTGACGCAAAATCGGCACCCCCATCGCCGCTGGCGCGGCCGCTTCGCGGTCCTTGACCCGGCCCGCTCCCTGCCGGGCGAAGCCTCCTGTCTTTCAGGATCAGGAGGTCAAAATGACACTTCAGCAGCATATCGACGAGCTTCGGGCCGAACTCGAATGGAACGAGGATCCAGCCGAAATTCGGCAGATCAAGGCCGAACTGGAGGCCGCCTTGGCGGCACGGGATCGACCCGATGGCTAAGGAGGGATTGGAAGCGGCCAGCGATGCCGCTCCACCTTTTTCTGCTTCTCGAAGGAGGCGCCGGATCGGAAGAAAGGTCTGTGATCGAGGGGATGGGGCTAAGGCAAGATGAAAGAAATGGCGCCATGCCCTCCGGGCATCACGCCATAAGCCGTTGTCTGCACATCGTTTTTTCTGACTTTTGGTATGGCGCCACCGTCGGGGACATGGTGCTATGGCCGGTTCAAGCTGCTGAATTGAGGCCTTTTCTTATGGCGCCATGGCTGCTTTGGCGCGCTCCGCCCGGTCAGGTGTCCCGTCATGGATGATGATGATGTCGAACCCCGGCTCGGCCGGATGCGCACCACGCCGATCCGACACGGCAGGAGCTATATGAGCCAGGTGCTGCGCGCCACCAATCTGGCGGGCGGCATGGCGGGACCGGGAGGGCAGCGTGGTCGCTTTTACGGCAACCGCTCCGGCGTGGGTGTCGGTGTTGCGCGGGTGCTCGCCTCGCGCGATCATTTCGCGGCGTGGCGGCAGCGCCGGGTCATCGTCAAATCTCGGATCGTTCGCCTTGACCGTGCCAAGGGTATGAATGCTGCCCGTGCGCACCTGCGCTACATCCAGCGCGATGGCGTCACCCGCGACGGCGCGCCGGGCCAGCTCTATTCGGCGGATCAGGACAAGGTCGATGGCCGCGCCTTCCTCGATCGGGCGGACGGCGACCGGCACCAGTTCCGCTTCATCGTTTCGCCGGAAGACGGCCAGCATTATGATGACCTCCAATCCCTGACCCGCCGCCTCATGACACAGATGGAGCAGGATCTCGGGGCGAAGCTCGACTGGGTCGCAGCCGATCACTTCAACACCGGCCATCCTCACACCCATGTCATCCTGCGCGGGAAGGATGAGCGCAGCCATGATCTCGTCATTGCCCGCGACTATATCACGCAAGGCATTCGCGAGCGGGCGGCGGAGCTGGTGTCGCTGGACCTCGGCCCGCGCGCCGACATCGAGATCGAGGATCGGCTTTGCCATGAGATTGAGCAGGAGCGGCTGACCAGTATAGACCGCCGTCTGCTGCGCGATATGGACAGCGAGCGTGCGGTGGTCGTAGCCTCGTCCGACCCGTTCCAGCAGAGCCTGCGGGCAGGTCGGCTCCAGAAGCTCGGGCGACTGGGACTAGCCAATGAGGTCGAACCGGGCCGCTGGCGACTGGCCGAGGGCATGGACGATGTGCTGCGCCGCATCGGCGAGCGTGGCGACATCATCCGCACCATGCAGCGGGCCTTCAGCGAGCAGGGTCTGGAACGGGCGCCGGGCGACTATGTGATTGCCGATCCGGTGCGGATGACGCCTATCGTCGGGCGGGTGGTCGAGCGAGGCCTGTCAGAGGAGCTGGATGACCGACATTATCTGATTGTCGACGGGGTCGATGGGCGCAGCCATTATGTCGATATCGGCAAAGGCGAAGCGGTGGAGCCGATCCCGCCCGGCGCAGTGGTCCGGATCGAACCGAAATCGACCGAGGCACGGGCCGTCGACCGGACGATTGCCGAAGTCGCAGCCGCCCATGGCGGGCGCTATTCCATCGACCTGCATCTGCGTCATGATCCAGCCGCGACCGAGAGCTTTGCTGAAACCCATGTCCGCAGGCTGGAGGCCATGCGTAAAGCCAAGGGTAGCGTGGAGCGCGAGGCGGATGGCACATGGGTTATCGCGCCTGACCATGTCGAGCGGGCGGCGGCGTTCGAGGCGCACCGTGCGAAGGCAACACCCGTGATCGTCGATACCCTGTCTTCCCTGCCACTGGATCGGCAGGCCGGAGCCGACGGCGCAACCTGGCTCGATCGCGAACTGGTCTCGGCCGATCCGATGCCGCTGCGTGAGGCCGGGTTCGGGGCCGAGGTCCGGGAAGCCATGGACCGGCGACGGCAGTGGCTGATCGCGGAAGGGCTGGCACAGGAAGAACAGGGACGCGTGATGGTCCGCGCGAACCTGCTCTCGACGCTACGCCGTCGGGAACTGAACCGGATCACCGGTCAGCTCTCCGACCAGCTCGGCCTCGCCTATACCGAGCCCAGGCCGGGCGAGCGGATTGACGGCATTTATCGTCGCCCCGTCGAGCTTGCTTCCGGCCGCTACGCCCTGATTGAGAACAGCCGGGAGTTCACCCTCGTTCCGTGGCGGCCGGTTCTGGATCGCCACATCGGCAAGAAGGTGTCCGGCCTCATGCGCGGTGACAGCATCAATTGGACGATCGGCAGGCAGCGCAGCGGGCCGTCGATTTCATGATGGGGGAATGACTGGGTCTGGCCGGTAGGCGACTGGCGCGTTTCGAGCGAAGATACAGAGATAGCCGCCGTTCGCATTGCGTCAGGTCGCGACCAAGATGCGTCGTTCGCCGGTCGCGCTTTCAACGACAGCTTCTGCCAAAACCTGCCGCTCGGTCGCCGTGAAACCGTCTGGCAGCAATGCGCCCTAAATTCGGACGTTCGGCCTTGTAGCCGACGATCCCGAAAGCCGCCATTCGTTTCGCCAGCGCTCAACTGGTTCAGACCCGACATTGCGCTCACGGCCCAACAGGCGTGGCCACCATTATTTTCGGAGTGCAGCAATCAGGGCGTCCCGAGCCATGGCCACGCGCGGGTGTCGCAGCGATGAGCGTGCCCAGACGAGGTAGTAAGCGTTGCGCGGCACCGTGACCGGGGCGGGTATCTCGATCAGCGTGCAGGCAGCGCGTTCGCTGCGGGTGAGATAGCCGGGCATCACCGTCCAGCCGAGACCCGCGCACAATCCCGACCGTAGCACCCTCAGATCGGGCGCGGTCAACGCGGGCTGGCTCGTCAGCTCGATCTGGTTTGCATGGAGCCAGGTACGCAGCAGCGGTCGGTCGAGGTCGTAGGCGAGGTGGGCCGTCCGGTTGAGCCCGTCGGCAAGCGGCAATTCGGCAATCCGCATGGCCACGGCGGGCGAGGCTACGGCGCGCAGGTGCTCTTCGCCCAGCGCATGAAAGGCCAACCGCGGATCTTCGGGCTGCGAGGCGGTGACGGCTAGGTGCACCTTGTCTTCGAGCAGCAAGGCATAGAGCGCCTCGCGCCCGCCGATATGCAGGCGCAGGTCTAGCCCCGCATCCAGCAGCGGCGCCAGTCGGGGCGCGATCATCTCTCCCAGTAGGTCCGACGGCGCGGCGATGTGGACCGTGCCCGAGATGCGCGACGATCGGGCCCGCGCGCTGGCCAGTGCCGATTCCGCCGTGTCGAGGCTGCTTCCGATCGAAGCCGCGAGATCGTCGGCAATCGCTGTTGGTCGAACACCCCGCGAATGGCGATCGAACAAGGGACGGCCCAATTGCGCCTCGAGCGATGCGATGTGCTGCGACGCAGCCGGTTGGGTGATGCCGATTGCCCGGGCCGCCTCGCTCAGTGAACGACGGCGGTAGACTTCGACGAAGGTGCGCAACTGCAGGAGGGACATTCCGGTTCCATAACCGGATTTATGGCCGTCCGCCATTCCCGCTGGATTTCATGATGCCGTTCCCTGCGTATCTAAGCCGCCGAAAGGAACGATCGAAGCAAAATTGCCGCCAATTGCTCCAAGCCCTCACCGCTGTCCTGGTGGCGGGCGCGGCGCCGGCGGGTGCGTTTGCTCGTGTTCCCGACATCACTAGAAAAGGACAACTGACGATGACCCGCATTCTCATGGTGGCCACCTCCGCCGACCGCATGATTCCCGGCACCGAACCGACGGGCGTCTGGCTCGAGGAACTTACCACCCCGTACTACGCGTTCCGCGATGCGGGCGCCGAGGTTACGCTGGCCTCGATCAAGGGTGGCGCCATCCCCGTCGACCAGCGTAGCGTCAACGCCGACGGCGAGAACGACGCTTCGGTCGAGCGCTATCTGAAGGACGAGGCCCTGAAGGCCGAGGTTGCCAGCACCCTTGTATTCACAAGCATCGATCCCGCCGGCTACGACGCGCTGTTCCTGCCGGGCGGCCACGGCACCATGTTCGATTACCCCGTCAGTGACGAACTGGCCCGCCTGGTCGAACGCTTCGACCGCGAAGGCAAGATCGTCGCCGCCGTCTGCCATGGACCGGCAGGGCTGGTCTCGGCGAAGAAGGCCGATGGCACGCCCTTCGTCGCCGGCCGCCGTGTCGCGGGCTTCACGGACAGCGAGGAACGCGCGGTCGGTCTCGATCAGGCGGTGCCGTTCCTCCTCGAAACGCGTCTCAAGGAACTCGGCGGCAAGCACGAGGGCGGCCCCGATTTTGCCCCCTTCGCCCTGCGCGACGGCAATCTGGTGACCGGCCAGAACCCCGCCAGCGCTACCCTCACCGCAGAGCTCGTGATGGAAGCCCTCAAGGACAAGGTCGCCTGATCATGCGCTATCTCCACACCATGCTGCGCGTCGCCGATCCCGAGGCAGCGATCCGGTTCTTCACGCTGCTGGGTCTCAAGGAGACCCGGCGGATGGAGAACCAGGCCGGGCGTTACACGCTGATCTACCTTGCCGCCGACGAGGATTTCCGCGGCGACGGCGAGCAGGGCGATGCCGAGGTCGAACTGACGTACAACTGGCCGCCCGAGGACGGCAGCGCTGCCGAGACTTACACGGGGGGCAGAAACTTCGGCCATCTCGCCTACGGGGTCGACGACATCTACGAGACGTGCGCGCGGCTGCAAGCGGGCGGCGTGACGATCAATCGCCCCCCGCGCGACGGATACATGGCGTTCGTCCGCTCGCCGGACGGGATCTCGATCGAACTGCTCCAAAAAGGCGAACACATGGCCCCGGCCGAACCCTGGGCCTCCATGCCCAACACGGGCGCATGGTGATGGCGCGCCTGTTCGAACCGCTCGAGGTCGCGGGGCTGCGGCTTGCCAACCGCATCGTTATCGCGCCGATGTGCCAGTATTCTGCCGAGGACGGCGCGATGACCGACTGGCACCGGATGCATCTCGGCCAGTTGGCGCTGTCGGGCGCGGGCGCGCTGACGATAGAGGCGACCGCTGTCAGCCCCGAAGGTCGCATCACCTACGGTGACGTCGGCCTGTACGATGACCGTACCGAAGCGGCGATGCGAAGCGTGCTAGAAAGCGTCCGTCAGTGGTCGGACATGCCGCTCGTCATCCAGCTGGCCCATGCCGGCCGCAAGGCGAGCAGCGCCAAGCCGTGGCACGGCGGAGCGCAGCTTCCCCCCGATACGGAGAATGGCTGGCAGACCGTGGCACCCAGCGCCATTCCCTTCGCTCCGGACGACCATCCCCCTGTCGAACTGGACAAGTCAGGGCTTGCCCGCATCCGGGAGGCGTTCGCGGATGCCGCCCGGCGCGCCGGCAGGCTCGGCATCGAAGCCGTCCAGATCCACGCCGCGCATGGCTATCTGCTTCACGAGTTTCTTTCGCCGATCTCCAACCGGCGCGGCGACGAATACGGCGGCAGCCTCGACAACCGGATGCGGTTCCCGCTGGAAGTGTTCGATGCCGTGCGCGAATCGTTTCCGGCCGACCGCCCGGTGACCGTTCGCGTTTCCGGGACTGACTGGGTTGAAGGCGGCTGGACAGCGGAAGAAACCGCAAGGTTTGCGCAGGAACTGGAGCGGCGCGGTTGCGCGGCGATCCACGTCTCCGGCGGCGGGCTCGACCCGCGCCAGCAGATCCCGGTCGGCCCCGGCTATCAGGTACCGCTGGCCCGCACGGTCAAGGACGCGGTCGCTATGCCTGTAATCGCTGTCGGCTTGATCACCGATCCGCACCAGGCGGAGCGCATCCTAGAAGACGGGCATGCCGACGCCATAGCGATTGCCCGCGCTGCGCTGTGGGATCCGCGTTGGCCTTGGCACGCCGCCGCCGCGCTTGGTGCATCGGTCAAGGCGCCCCCGCAATATCTCCGGTCCGAGCCTCACGAAGTGGGCCGCATTCTCAAGGAAATGACGCCATGAAAATCTCCGTCAAACTGCTTCTGGCCGCTGGCGCTGCCCTCTCGCTTGCCGCCTGCGCGAAGACCCGCGAGGGTGCATCCGCGCCCCGGATCGAACAGGTCGCGACCTTCGATGGCGCGATGCCGACTGGCGTGACCGTCGCCCCCAACGGGCGCATCTTCGTCAACTTCCCGCAATGGGGCGACAACGCGCCGTTCACGGTTGCCGAGCTGGTCGACGGCAAGGCGGTGCCTTATCCCGACGCCGCGACCAACCGGCCCGATCCGGCCGACCCGGCGGGGCATTTCATCTCGGTGCAGAGCGTGGTGGCAGACGGCGCCGATCGCCTGTGGGTGCTCGACACGGCGGCGCCCAAATTCTCTCAACCACGGGCCGGCGGTGCAAAGCTGGTGGCGATCGATCTTGCGACCAACCGGGTGGTGAAGACGATCGTCCTGCCGCCCAGCGTGGTGCTGCCCACGACCTACCTCAACGATGTGCGCTTCGATCTGCGTCAGGGCGCCGAGGGCGTCGCCTACATCACCGACAGCAGCAACGACGGCGTCGGCGGCATCATCGTCGTCGATATCGCCAGCGGGCGTGCGATCCGGCGCCTGTCGAACCATGCGACGACAAACCCCGAGGACGGCTTCACCCCGGTCGTCGACGGCGCGGTGCTCATGAACCGCCCGGCCGACGGCCCCGCGACGCCGGTCACGATCGCAAGCGACGCGATTGCGCTCAGCGCCGACGGCAGCCTGCTGTATTACGGTCCACTGTCGGGCCGCACGCTGCACGCGGTGCCCACGGCGATGCTGCGCGATCCCGCGGTGTCCGAGGAGGCGTTAGGCCGCGCGGTCCGCAGCCTGGGGCGCAAAGGCGCCTCGGACGGGATAGCCGAGGACGACAAGGACCGCGTGTTCGCCGGCGATTACGAGAACAACGCGATCCGCGTGCTCGACCAGGGCCGCTGGACGACGGTGGTCAGCGACCCGCGCATCAGCTGGCCCGACACGCTATCGATCGGCACCGACGGCTACCTCTACTTCACCGCCAACCAGCTCCACCGCCAGCCCGGCTTCCACGGCGGGCGGGACCTGCGCCGCAAGCCCTACGAGCTGCTCCGCATCAAGGTCGGCGCCGCTCCCGTCCTGTTGCGCTCGCGGTGAACCCATCAGGCCGGGCGGGCTCGCGCGGGACCGCGATCCGGCGAAAAATCAACAACTGACTTGAAGGAATACAATCATGACAAACGGAATCGAAGGCAAGATCGTTCTCATTACCGGCGGCAGCACCGGCATCGGCGCGGAAACCGCGCGTCTTCTCGCGGAACGCGGCGCCAAGGTGGCCATCGCCGCGCGGCGCAAGGACAGGCTCGACGAGGTCGTCGCGGACATCGCCGCAGCTGGCGGCACGGCACGTAGCTACGCGCTGGACGTGACCGACAAATCGGCGGTCCAGTCCGTCGTCGCCGCAATCATTGCCGACTTCGGCCGCCTCGACGTGCTGATCAACAACGCCGGGCTGATGCCGATCCGTCCGATGGCCGAGGTCAACACCGACGAGTGGGACCAGATGATCGACGTCAATCTGAAGGGTACGCTCTACGGCATTGCGGCGGCCCTTCCCGGTTTTCTCGAGCAGGGCAGCGGTCACATCATCAACCTGAGCTCGGTTGCGGGCATCAAGGTCTTCGCACCGGGCGGCACGGTCTACTCCGGCACCAAGTTCGCCGTCAGCGCGATCAGCGAGGGCTTGCGCCACGAGGTGGGGGAAAAGGTCCGGGTCACGTCCATCGAGCCTGGAGCTGTCGAAAGCGATTTGAAGTTCACGACCTCTGGCACGGCTGCCGAGACGGTGCTGGACTTCTATAAGCAGGCCATCCCGGCGGCATCGGTGGCGCGTGCTATCGCGTTCGCTGTCGAACAACCTGATGACGTCGACGTCAACGCGATCGTCATCCGGCCGACCGCACAGGAGTTCTGATTTCGACGAGGAGGCGGGGCCGCGTGTGCTCCGCCTCACGGGGAACGTACCGGCCTGCTAGACCGTTACTTTGACGAATAATATCTGTCCGTTTCACTCGTGGAGTCATTTATGCCCAAACTTGCCCTGTATGTACCACTGAAGGCCAAGCCCGGAAAAGAGCGCAATGTCGCCGATTTCCTGACCTCGGCATTGCCGCTCGTTCAAGCTGAGCCGGGCACTCTGACCTGGTATGCGATCGAGGAAGGCCCCGGTGCGTACGCGATCTTCGATACGTTCGACACAGAGGAGGATCGGCAGGCCCATCTTGACGGCAAGGTTGCTGCCGCACTGATGGACAAGGCAGAAGAACTGTTTTCTGAACCGCCGCAGATTCACAAGTTCACCCTGCTGGCCGCGAAATAGCCGAGCGGTCGGCACCCTAGCGCGTTGCTCTCATCGCGCGCGTGGGGGGGCCGGGCGCGGCGGCGTGCGTTGAGCGGCTTTCCCCGAACCGGCCACGGAGATACTCCATGCGCACCACCCAGACGCTCGACCTGAACGCGCGGACGATCATCGATGCGGGGATCGCGGAGGCCGAGCGGATCGGCAACCCGATGAACATCGCGGTGGTGGACGCGGGCGGCTGCCTCCTAGAGTTCGCGCGGATGGACGATGCATGGCGCGGCAGCGTCGACATCGCGATCGGCAAGGCGTGGACGGCGCGCGCGTTCGACGTCGAGACCAAGGCGCTGGCGAAGCTCGCCCAGCCGGGCGCCGACTTCTACGGCATCCATGCCTCCAACGACGGCAAGGTGATGATCTTCGCCGGGGGCGTGCCGATTAAGGAGGGCGAGACGGTGATAGGCGCGGTGAGCGTGTCGGGCGGCACCGGCAAGCAAGACCAGGGCGTGGCCGAGGCGGCGGCGCAGGCGTTCGCGCGCGGCTGAGCCTTGGAGCGCGGTGCCGGGCGCGGCGGTGCCCGCTTAGTCGACGGCGGTTCAGTCGACGGCGGCGGGCGCGCCTCCCGCGCGGCGCGGGTCGCCTCCGTTTAGAGCGTTATTCGGCCATTCTGGCCCAGTCATTCAGAAAACCGCCGTGAATCGATCCCAGGATGGCCCTACGGAAAGGAACCTCTCAG
>NZ_DJDV01000111.1:0-11928 GCF_002431195.1 Sphingobium sp. UBA5915
GCCGAGCAATAGCGGCCAGCCGATCGTGGGCCGCAGCAAGAGTCCGGCGAGCACCACGGCCCCGGCGGTCCAGAGCGCGGCCGAAACCTCGGCCTGCGCGCGCGCGGCCATGTCGAGCGGCAACAGCCGGTTGGCGATCAGGAATGCCACCGCTCCAATCGGCACGCCGGTCAGCACGCCGACGTTGAGCCGTTCCAGCATATGATTGCCAATCGACAAAGGCGCGCGTTCACGGCGCTTGACTGTCCAAAGGACCATGCCGGTTGCGATCGCCATGGTCAGCATCGCGCCGCCCAGAAAATAAAGCCAGCGCGTCACGTCGGGAGCGAAGCGCGCCATGTGCAGGCCATAGACGGTCTGATAGGCGCGCACGCCTGCGCGCTGTTCGGTCCAGGCCTTGAGCATCTGGCCGGTCGCTCCGTCGAAACTGACCTCACCAGACATATAGCCGATGGACTGTGCGTCCGATGGATAAACGACCACCACCGCCCCCGTGTCGCCGGGGTTGAAGACATAGACTCGGCCGATCGGCGCGCCACCAAACTGGCGCTGCGCGGTCGCCAGCATCGGCGCGATAGGCGCGAGCGGCGCCTTTTCACCGGTGGCCGCGCGGGTGACGGAGCCGGGCGCAAGGTCGCTGTACATGGTTGTGACGTCCGCGCCATAGCCCGCCGCGATTCCCCAGGGCAGGTTGACCGATGCCAGTGTCACCAATCCGGTGAAGGTGATCATGATGTGAAAGGGCAGGGCAAGAACGCCGAGCGCATTATGCCCGTCTAGCCAACTGCGCTGGCCCTTGGCCGGGCGGAAGGTGAAGATATCCTTGAAAATGCGTTTGTGTGCGATGATGCCCGTCACCAGCGCGACCAGCATCATCATGGCCGCGAGCGAGGCAAGCAGCCGTCCCCACGGGTAGGGCAGCTCCAATTCGAAATGGAGCCGGTAGAAAAATTCGCCGCCCAGCGTTTCACGCGCGACTGGCGCCCCGCTGACGGGATCGAGCGCGCGGGTCACATAGGCGCCGTAGCTGTCATAGGTCGCCTGCACCGCATTTTGGTGGGCGTCGGGGGCGGTCAGATACCAGCCGGCCGAACCATGCGTATTCTCATCGAGCCAGCGGGTCGCAGCGACGATCGCGTCCGCTGGCGCGGCGATAGCGGTCGTTTCGGGCCGCATCCAGCGGCCAATCTCGGCCTTGAACACGGTCAACGTGCCCGTGAGGCACATGAGGAACAGCACATGGCCCAGCAGCAGCCCGGTCCAACCGTGCAGCCAGGTCATGCATTGGCGCGCGCCATCGCGCAGGGCAGCAGGCGCCGATCCTCTCATGCCGGTTGCCCCGCGGCCCACGCACCGATCGCCAGCAATCCCGCGACACCCGCGACGCCCCCCAGCGCGCGCCATGGCCCGGACGCCAGAAACGCCCAGATGGTGACGGCAGGGGCCACCAGATAGGCGATCATCGTGGCGACGGTCACGGCCTCAACCCGGCTCATGGGCAGGGTTCGCGCCAGCAAGGCCGCCGTCAGCGCCATCACCAGATAGGCCCCCAAAGTCCCGGCCAGCACGCGCAGTGCGACATTGCCGCGATAGCGCCACCCTATTGACCGCCGCGCGCCCGTTGTCATTGGCGCTCGCTTCCGCCCAGCGCCGTCAGCGGGCGCGGATGACCCTGAAGATGGCCAGAGAAACGATGCATGATGGTCCTTCGAGCAAATTGCGTGATCGCTCGATAGGAAATCACCACATGCGAGTCAATCGCATTAGCAGATCTGGCAAGGGTTTCGGGCGTGCATGTCAGTCCGTCGCGGCCTTCCACCCCTGGATGAACGCCTGTGCCGCCTCGCGCACCTGCGCGGCAGTCCCACCTGGCTTGTAGAGAGCAGATCCCAGGCCAAAGCCGTCGGCACCAGCAGCGACCCATGGCCCCATATTGCCGGGATTGATGCCGCCCACCGCCAGGACCGGCAGTTCCTTGGGCAGCACGGCGCGCTGCGCCTTCAAGACGGTGGGCGTAGCGGCCTCGGCGGGAAAGAGTTTGAGCGCGCTCGCTCCGGCCTGCACCGCCGCGAAGGCTTCAGTCGGGGTGAAATAGCCGGGCATGGAAATGAGCCCCGCCTCCGCACTGCGGGCGATCACCGACAGGTTGCTGTTGGGCGAGATGATAAGCTGTCCGCCGGCCTGCTGCACCGCGTCCACCTGATCGGGGGTCAGCACCGTCCCCGCGCCGACCAGCGCCTTGCCCTCCAGCCGACGCGCCAGCCGCCCGATGCTGCCCAGCGGATCGGGCGAGTTCATCGGCACCTCTATCAAGGTGAAGCCCGCCTCCACCAGCGCGTCGCCGATCGGTTCAACCTCGTCCGGACGAACGCCGCGCAGGATGGCGACCAGCGGGCAGCGGGCGAAAGCGGTCGTGAAATCGAGGCTCATGTCAGATTCTCCCAAAGGCGGGTGGCGCCGGCGATGAAGGCGGCCTGGCTGTCGATCCGCACCGCCTGACCGCCCAATTGCACGATCGCGCTGGCATAGAGCGCGCCCAGCGCCGCGTCGGCAAGCAGATGCACCCGTTGCCCGGTGGCATAAGCGGCGCAGTCCGCGCCGATCAGCAGGCCGCTGACATAGGCGGCGGCGTCGGCGCGCGCGCGCAAGCCAAGCAGGCTGGCCGGGCGCACGCCGAACAGCGAGGCCAGCAGATCGCCGCGCGCACCATCGCGCACGCCGTCGGCAAAGGCGTCGCCTGCGCTGATTTCGCCCGTCATCTCCTGCCCGATCAGCGCATGCTTCTTGAGCAGCGCAAACATCTCGCCAGTCATGGCGGTCACGAACCGAGCGATCGCACCATCTGTCATCCACGCCCATTTGCAATGCGTACCCGGCTGGCACAGCAGGGCGTCGGACGGAGCCAGATCCGCGCAGATCGCGCCCAGCAACTGCACTTCTTCGCCCCGCATCACATCGCCGCGTCCTTGCGCGACGTGAGATACGCCAGGAACGATGTGCACGCCGTCCATCGGCGTGATCATGGCAGCGGAAATCTGCGCCAGCGTGGCGGGCGTCGCCACATAGCCCGCGTCCATCCATCCGCGATTGGACCCGATCATGCCCGCTAGCAGCATCGGTGCGTCGCCAAGACACGCGCGCAATCGCGCCACTTCCTGTTCAAAGCCGCCTGACGGGACGGCGGTCACGCCCAGTGCGTCCTGCAAGCTGTCAATGACCTGGCCTTCGCGGATGCGATAGGCGCGCCGGTTGGTGGTTCCCCAATCGACTGCAATGAAGTCCTGTTGCCCCATATTGTCCGAGTATATCGCGCATATGGATTTGGCAACCGCGCCGCCTGCGCGCAACGCGAAGCATCATGCGGCGTTCATGCGTTCAGCCTGCGTCAAAGCCGCCAGGTTCATCGGTAGGGCGTACTGAGGGAGACACATCATGCAGCCGACCCATATGCGTTCCAACCGGCGCAGCCTCATTGCAGCGCTGGCATTGCTTCCGCTCGCCGCCTGCGCGACGCCGATGGGCCGCTACACTGTCGAACAGGCGGTGCGTCGCCTGTTGCAGTTGTCGAGCGAGCGCGCCTTTGCGCGGCTGACCGAACCGGGTGGTTTCTACGATAATCAACTGACGCGCATCAGCCCGCCCGATCTGGGTGGCGGAAAGGGCGGCGCGGTTCTGTCCGCTTTGCTGCGCACCAATGCCGTCCGCAATCGGGTAGCGATGGCGCTGAATGATGTGGCGGTCGATCTTGCCGACAATGCCGCGCCGATCGTCATGGACGCCGTGCAGCGGATGACCCTGGCCGACGCGGTATCGGTGCTGCGCGGCGGCCCGACTGCGGCGAGCGACCTGCTCGCCCGGGAAACGCGCGGAGCTGTGGTCGATGCGCTGATCCCCGGCGCATCGCGCGCGCTCCGGTCGGATATGTTCGAAATGCTTTCGGCCGCACTGTCCGCCAGCGGCGGGCGGGACTATGCTGCGATGGCGACCAATGTCTCCAATCAGATCGGCGACGCGATTTTCCGTGCGATCGGACAGGAAGAGGCGGAAATCCGCCGCGATCCGCGCGCTACTGGCGATCCTGTGCTGATCGCCCTGCTCGGTTAGGCCTTGATTTCGCGCGCGCGCCGTGGTGACGCATTGCTATGGAACAGAAATTTCCCGGCGTCGCGTCTATCCCCTGGGATCAACCCGCGACCATGATCGACCTGGACGGTAAGCCGCCGCTGATCGGCACGATCCGCGATTGCGCGGTGCATTTCGGCTTATATAAGCCAGCCGCCCGCGCGCAGGCGCGCATAGTGCTGACCCAGCCCGTCCACCGCGAAGGCCGCAAGACGCGGACCTGGCTGCTTGAGCCCGATGAGATCGAGGCTCTGGCCGAGCGGTTGAAGCGCGAAACCAACTAGACTTGGCCAACAGGCCCGGCTTTGCGGCATATCCGCCGCGCCGGGCCCGCTCCTTCGGCTCAACGCTGGGCCAGTTGCATGCTGGACTTGCGGCTGATCGTCAGTCCGGCCTCGGCCCATTCCGCCTTGGTGCGGCATTCGGTGCGCGGCACCATGGAGCCAGCAGGCGTTTCGCGGAAGCAATAAGTGTCGGACTGTTCGTCATAGCTGACCTTGGAGCGGCCAAAATTGCCTTCAGGCTGCGCCAGAGCGGGGGTGGCGACGAAAGTGGCGGCGACGGTGGCGAGAATGATGGTCTTCATGATGTGGTTCCTTCCCTGACTGTGTCACGGTCCCTCGTGGATCGTGCCATCATCATTGCAGGGGGTGTGCCAGTTTCATGAAAAGCTCAGATTTGCAGGGTTTTTCAGACTGACGGCTCATGCCATCATGTGCAAATCCCTATCATCGAGGATTAATTGCCACGAGTTGGTAAAGTCCGCGAGCCGTGTGAATGGTGGCACAACGAAGCCCGGCGCGCGCCCTTGCACCGGGCACGCGCCGGGACCGTTTATCAGGCGGCTTTTTCCGCTGCGCCGGCAATGACCGCTTCGGCCATTTCATCGGCCACCACCGCCGGCGATCGCCCTTCGCGGGCGGCCTGCTCCAAGATGCGAGCAACGCGCGGGCCGATGCGGGCGACGCGGGTGCGCACGCTTGCTTCGTCCTCGCCCAGATATTCGGCAGACACGCTGATGATGCCGCCGGCATTGACGACATAGTCGGGGGCGTAGACGATGCCGCGCGCCAGCAGGGCGTCGGCGACGTCCGGCGTCGCAAGCTGGTTGTTGGCCGCGCCGCAGACCAGCTGCGCCTTCATCGCTGCAACGCTGTCCTGCGTCAGCGCGCCGCCAAGGGCGCAGGGCGCGAAGATGTCGGCCTCCACCGCGGCGATATCCGCCACATCGACCACGCGCGCGCCCAGTTCGTCGGCCAGCGCGCGGCAGCGCTGCGCGTCAATGTCGGCGATCACGAGTTTGGCGCCGGCCTCGGCCAATTGGCGACACAGGCTCGCGCCGACATTGCCGACGCCCTGCACTGCCACGGTGAGCGCATCAAGGTCCGCCTTCAGCGCCAATTGCGCGGCCATGCGCATGGAATCGAACACGCCGAGCGCCGTCCAGGGGGACGGATCGCCGCCCGCCATGTCCTGCGCCGGGTGCAGGCCCGCGACATGGCGCGTCATGGTCGACACCTGCTCCATATCCGCCACGCTGGTGCCCACGTCCTCCGCCGTTACATAGAGCCCCTCAAGCGCCTCGACGGCCTTGCCAAAGGCCTGGAACAGGGCAACGCGATCGAAATCGCCTTCAGGGTAGCGCAGCACCGCCTTCGCTCCGCCCAGCGGCAGTTCCGCCATCGCGTTCTTGTAGCTCATGCCCTTGGCCAGGCGGCAGGCATCCTGCGTCGCCGCCTCGATATCGGGATAGCGCCAGAAGCGGCAGCCGCCCGCGCCCGGGCCAAGCGCTGTCGAATGAATGGCGATCACCCCGTCAAGGCCGCTGGCCGCGTCGCGCAGGCGCACGGTCCGCATCGTCTGGCTGGGGGAAGGGGCGTGATCGACCATCATATTCTCCTCTGGGGCATTTGCGGGCCGGCTTATGAACGCAGACATGCGAAGAGTCTTGCTCGAAATCGGATTGGCGCGGTGTTATTCGGGATGATCTATCCCGCATGTGCCGCTAGAGCGGAAAACATGATCGAACTCGACCCATTTGAGCGCAAGATTCTTCGCGAACTGCAACGCGATGCCAGCCTGACGACGGCGCAGATCGCCGAACGGGTGGGGCTGACGCCTTCGCCCTGCTGGCGCAGGATCGACCGGCTGGAACGCGAAGGGCTAATCCGCAAGCGCGTTGCGCTGCTCGACCGGCGCAAGGTCGGCCTCAACGCGCAAATTTTCGCGCAGGTGAAGCTCAATGCCCATGGCCGCGCCAATCTGGACGAATTCAGCAAAACCATCGGTGCCTTTCCCGAAGTGCTCGACGCCTATGTGTTGATGGGCACGATGGATTTCATGCTGCGCATCGTCACGCAGGACATCGACGCCTATGAACGCTTCTTCTTCGAACAGTTGAGCAAATTGCCGGGCGTTCAGGAAATTCATTCGACCGTCGCCCTGTCGGAGATCAAGTCCACCAACGAACTGCCGATCTGACCGTGCCCCCTCTTTCAATCGGATCAATATCCCACTGAATAGCCCATGCGGCGGGGATCGCTGCCGCCCATGCGCGCGCCGGACGCATCGACCAGCACGCCCTGGATGCTGCCAATGGCGTAAGGGCTGACCATGTCCAGCCTGTGTCCCATGGCGGCCAGCGCCTGCGTGATGGCCGGGTCGAAGCGGCTTTCCATCTGCACGCTGATCGCTGCTCCCGCTTTGTAAAAGCTGGGTTCGGCATGCAGTGCGAAGCGCGGCGCTTCGATCGCCTGCTGGATCGGCATGGCCCGGTCGATGACATTCACCAGAAACTGGAATTGCGTCTGGCCGATCGTCTCGCCGCCGGGCGTGCCGCACACAAGTTTGAGCCGCCCCTTGTCCAGCACGATGACAGGACCATTGCCCAGCAACGCCCGCTTGCCAGGCGCAGCGCGATTGGGATGGCCGTCATAGGGCGCGGTCGATCCGATGCGCAGGCCGTTGTTGCACAGCAGGCCCGTGTCGCCCATCACGACGGAAGTGCCAAAGCCGCCACCGACCGTCGTCGTGACTGCGATTGCATTGCCATCGGCATCCACCACCGACAGGCTGGTCGTATCCCCGCCCCGCGAGCGCGTGTCCGCCATCGCCAACAGGGGTGGAACGCCCACCTGCGCAATGTCCGCGCCTTGAGGAAAGGCGATGGCGCGGGCGCGATCGATAATCGATCGACGCTGGGCGGCGAAATCCTTGGACAGCAGGCGATCGACCGGCACCGTGACGAAGCGCGGGTCGCCGGCATAACGATAGACGTCCGCCTTGGTCACCTTGATCGCCTCGATCAGCCAGTGCGTCAGCAGCGGGTCGGTCGCATCGAGCGCTGAAAGATCCCATCCTTCGACGATATTGAGCTGTTCGCACAATTCTAGGCCCGTGCGCGATGTAAGCGGGCTGCAATAGACGTCTAGCCCGCGATAGCGGGTCGATACCGGCGCTTCCCAGATCGGCTTGTAGGCCGCCATGTCCGCCATGCGCAGCCAGCCACCATTGGCCGCTGAAAAGCGGGTCATGTCCTGTGCCACCGGCCCGGTATAGAAATGGTCATAGGCGGCTTGCAGCGCCGTGTCGCGATCCGCGCCGCCTTGCAGCGCGCGGGTTTCTGCGTCGGCCAGGCTTTGTAACGTGCGCGCGAGAGGCAGGTTCTTGAACAGGGCGCGCGGGGCAGGGGGTTTGCCACCGGGCAGGAAGATCGCGGCGCTGGTCGGATAGCGGGCGAGCACCGCCTGCTGCCGGCCGATGAACATCGCGATGGACGCATCGAGTGGATGACCATCGCGGGCATAGCCGATCGCCGGCTCCAGCAGCGTCTTGAGCGGCAATCGCCCGAACCGGCGCGCGAGCGCGATCCAGCCGCCAAAGGCGCCGGGCACCGTCACTGCCTTGTGGCCGCTGTCCAGTTCCGCCGGATCGATGGCCGGATCGAACAGAGCAGGCGCGCCGCCGGTGAAGGCGAGCGAATGGACCTGTCCCGTCTTGCGGTCGAGGCAGGTGGCAAAACCATTGCCCGCCGCGCTCGACGCCCAAGGTTCCACGACATTCATCACCGCCATTGCCGCGACCGCCGCATCGGCCGCGCTGCCGCCCTGCAACAACATCCGTGTTCCCGCCATCGCGGCAAGGGGATGCCCGGCGGCGACGCCGCCATGGGGCATGGGCACTTCGACGCGGTGGGCGCGGACCGTGGCCGGCGCGCTGCGCGGGGCATCGGGCGCGCGCATGCCTGATTGCGCCAGCGTGGCCATGGGCAGGCCGACCGCCGCGCTGGCGAGGCCCGCCGCGATCAACTCGCGGCGGGCAAGGCCCTTGTCCTGCATCAGAAGCTCTTCTTGATGCTGGTATACCAGTAACGCGCCTGCGGCTGGTAGAGGCTGGACAGATAGCCGGTCGATGCCAGCGGCGGGTTCTTGTCGAAGATGTTGCGCGCGCCGATGGTGATCGCCGTGCCCTTCATCATGCCCTGGTCGAACTTGTAGGTGGCGTAGAGATTGACCGTGGTCTGGCCCTTGACCACGAAATTATTCCCAGCCGCGTCGAACACGCCATTTTGATAGACGTCCGAAATGAACTGGGTAAAGGCGCCGATCCGCACCGGGCCATAGTCCCAGGTCAGATTGCCCGATATGCGCCAGCGCGGCTGGCCGTCGCGCTTCACCACGTCGCCCCCGCCCGACACCGGCACGGCGGCGTTGATCGTTCCGTCCGCCTGTCCGTCGATGACGGCCTGGACGGCCGCCGGGGCATCGACCTGATATTTGATCAGTCGCGCGGCATTGACGTTCAGGCTGAAATTGCCAAACGAACCCGTGTTGACCCGGTAGTCCAGATTGAAGTCGATGCCATCCACCTGGATCGGCAACAGGTTCTGGAATGGCGCGGTGACATAGAGCAGCTCGCCCACGGGCGCGAGGCCCGTGCCAGCGACCAGCGCGATATCGTCCGCCGTGGGATCGCGCCGGACGACCGCCGGATTACTGCTGCCCTGCACGCGCAGCAGATAGTCGAGGTTCAGCGCATTCTGGTAATCGAGCAGGCCCACGACCCCTTTCTGCTTGATCCGCCACCGGTCGACGGTGAAGGTCACCTGGCCCAGCCCGTCAGGCAGAGGCGGCTGAAGCACGGCGCCGAAATTCCAGCTGGTCGATTCCTCGGGCTTCAGGTCCGGATTACCGCCTGACCGCCGCAACACCGATACGTTGCGCGCGCATTGGGAAAAGCTGCCGATGCGGCCGGCGCGCAGGTCCGCTTCGCACAAGATATATTCGATGCCGCCATTCACCCGGTCGAGCGTCGCGGTATTGAGCACTTCCAGATTGGGGGCGCGAAAGCCCTGCGACCAGGAGCCGCGCAAGCGGAACCCCTGCAGCAGGTCCCAGCTTGCCGCGACCTTTGGCTTGGCGACGTCGCCGACATCGCTGTAGCGTTCATATCGGCCCGCGACCTGAATGTCGAAGGAGCGGATCATCGGGATTTCCATCTCCGGACTGACCAGCGGGAGCGCAAGTTCGGCATAGGCGGACCAGACCTTGCGGCTGCCCGACACATCGGGACTGGGGCTGGCCCCCATCAGGTCCGATCCGTAGAAAATGCCGGTCACAGCATCAGTATAGGTGATGTCGACGCCGGCGACGCCGCCCTGGCGCGGATCGCGATTGTCGCGGTAGGTTTCGCGGCGGAACTCGACGCCGCTGGCGATGCCGATGCTGTTGCCGCCCCACAGGTCGAGCAGGTTGGCGTTGGATATCTTGAGATCCCATAGCGCCAGCGAGGTCTTGTTGCGCCGGGTCGACTGGATACGGAAACTGTCCACGACCGCTTCGTCATTGGGGGTGCAATCGCCCACTGCCGGCGTATCGACACACCCGCCGTTGAAGGGATTATAGGCGTCGGGCGTGGTCTTGTTGATCGCGGCCTGCAACAATGTGCTGGACGTGCCGTCCATCACGTCCTTGACGGTCGCCCAGGTGTAAAGGCCGGCCGTTTCCCAGTTCCAGTCGCCAAAACTGCCGCGCAGGCCGCCCAAGAACCGATATTGGTAATTGGTGACGTTCACGCGCTTCTGGCCCGCGTCGACATAGTTGAGGCTGCGGATCGTGACCGGCAGTCCTTCGTCGGGCACGCCGACCAGGCCGGGCAAGCGGTTGGGATTGGCCGATCCGTCGGCCAGCAAGGTCGGGCCAAGCGGGTTCCAATAGGCGTCGGCGGCCACCGTGATCGGGATATTGCCCAGCGACCCACCGCTGCCGATGATGGCGTCGGTCTTGCCCCGGTAGAAACCCAGTTCGCCGAAGAAATCGAGATTGTCGGTCAGTTCGTAATTGATGAAGCTGAACAGGTTGATGCGTTTGACGGACGGCTGGGTGGTCAGGTCCGGGAATGTCTGATTGGCGTCGTAGCGCAGGTTGGAATCCACCGTCGCCATCTGCGTCGTGCCGCTGGCATCGTCCCAGCACATGCCCGGCGTCGTGGCCGCAACCTGGCACCCGGGATTGGTCGCCGGCTGGATGTGAAACTGCTGCGACGCGTTGGTCAGTGCGACGCCATTGCTGGTGATGATGCCCGATCCGGTCGCCTGGAACGTGCCCCAGGGCGTACTGGTCGATGTGCCGTTGAACGCGGCATTGCCTTCGAACGCCGTGCCAACGACATAGGGTCGCCGGTCCAGATTGGCGGTATAGTCCTGATCGCTTAAGTAAAGTTTCGATTTCTGGGCATAGCCGCCAAAGAGCGAGATGTTGCCGCGTCCGCCGCCAAAATTGAACCCGACCAGTCCGTTGACCGTGAATTCGCGCAGGTTGGTGCCTTCGGCCGCGCCATATTGCGCGTCGAACGTGGCGCCGGTGAAATTGGATTTCAGCACATTGTTGACGACGCCCGCGACCGCGTCGGACCCATAAAGCGCCGCCGCGCCGTCGCGCAGCACTTCGACCCGCTCGATCGCGCCCACCGGAATGGTGTTGGCGTTGAAGCCAAAGGTCGGCACGCCGGAATCGACCACGCCAGTGATGGCCTGCGATGTGGGGTGCAACACCGTGCGGCGGCCATTGATCAGCAGCAGCGTGTTGCCCTGGCCCAGGCCCCGCAATGATACGGTCGACACGTCGCCGCGCGCCGCATTACCCGATCCACCGCCCAGCACCTGTTCGTTGAAGGTGACGCCGCCCAGCTGCGGGATGGAGCGGAAAAGATCGCCGCCAGACACGGCGGCGACGGCATCGACTTGTTCCTGGCCGACGACGCTGACCGGCAGCGCGCCGGTGGTCTTCGCGCCCCTGATCTGCGTGCCGACGACGACGATCTCCGCCCCGTCATTGCCCTGTGGTTCGGCGGGCAGCGGCGCGGGCGCGGCGTCCGACATCGTGCCTGCCACCTGCATTTGCGCAAAAGCGATGGGGCGTTGTGCCGCATTGTCACCGCGCAGCGCCGACAAATTCCTGTCGCGCAGCGTCACCACGTCATTGCGGTCGGACGCGATGACCAGATCGGTCCCGCGAATGATGCGCTTGAGCGCCTGACGTGCGTCATAGGCGCCTTGCAGGCGCGGCGTCCGCGTGCCGCGCAGTTTCTTTGACGGCGCGATGATCTGCAATCCGCTTTGCAGGGCAAAGGATGGCAGCACGTCGGCCGCGCGGCCTTCGGGCAAATCGAAATTGCGTTGCTGCGCCATAGCCGTGCCGGCGCCGAGCGCCAGCGCGCTCGCCCCGCCCAGAATCATGGCCGTCCATTTCAATCTGGTCATGTCTTTGCTTCCCCCTCATGACGCGCCATGGGTGCGCGCCTTCCCCC
>NZ_DJDV01000043.1:0-17412 GCF_002431195.1 Sphingobium sp. UBA5915
CTAGCACTACTTTGGCAGAAGTTTGATTTTCGGGATTCCCATGGCACTGAATGCGTGATTCATGGGGAGCCAGCTTTGATGGAGGCTGGCGATGGAAGAGGCGTGGCAGGCGGATCTTGAACGGTGGCTTGCGCCATATCTGGAAGCCTTGGGGAATAAGACTCGACGTAGAATGTGCCCGGCCTATATCGCCGGTCTGATCGGGCCCGGCGATCGCAAGAGCATCCAACCCATGGCAGCCCGTTCGGATGCGATACCCTACGACCGGCTTCATCATTTCATCGGGGCTGGCTTATGGGACAGCGCCCCACTGGAAGCGACCTTGTGGAACCAGGCGGATGAATTGGTTGGCGGTGAGGGAGCCTGGTTGATCATCGACGACACCGCCCTGCCCAAGAAGGGCAAGGCTTCGGTTGGCGTCGCGCCCCAATACGCCACGGCGCTGGGCAAGAATGCCAACTGCCAGACGATGGTATCGGTGACATTGGCTTCGGGCGAAGTTCCCCTCATGTTAAGCTTGCGGCTGTTCCTGCCGGAAAGCTGGACGAGCGATGCTGCGCGCATGGACAAGGTTGGCGTGCCTGCGCCCTTGCAGGAATACCGCACCAAGCCAGAGATCGCGATTGAGGAGATTGATCGTGTCATCGCGGCCGGGGTGCGCTTTGGCTGCGTGCTGGCCGATGCGGGTTACGGGCTGTCGGCTCCGTTCCGGCAGGCACTGAGTGCACGTAGCCTTTGCTGGGCGGTTGGCATCCCCCGGCATCAGAAGGTCTATCCGGCCGATGTGCAACTGATCTTCCCAGTCGCAGGACGCGGTCGCCCACGGGTGCGACATGTGCCCGACGTCAAATCCATGGCCGCGCACGCAATGCTCGAAAGCGCGAAATGGCGACAGGTCAGTTGGCGCAAAGGAACAAAGGGACGGCTGACGGCCCGCTTTGCCGCCATGCGCGTGCGCATTGCCGATGGTGCGCCTCAACGGATCGGCTCTGCCGGGGCCCAGCACATGCCGGGCGAGGAAGCCTGGCTGGTTGGTGAGCATCGCTCGAATGGCGAGCGCAAATACTATCTCTCCAATCTGCCCGGCGACACCCCGATCAAGGCTCTCGCCGGTGCGATCAAGGCGCGCTGGGTTTGCGAACAAGCGCATCAGCAACTCAAGGAGGAACTCGGCCTCGATCACTTCGAAGGACGATCCTGGACCGGGCTTCACCGCCACGCCTTGATGTCGATGATGGCCTACGCCTTCCTGCAATCTCAAAGGCTCGCTCAGGCGGGGCGAAAAAAAAAGAATCCTCGGTCCGCCTCCCCAACCCACCTTGCCAGCAGTGCGCCAGGCCATCCTTGACCGCCTGTCTCGCTCACCGCCGGGGCATTGCCCTCACTGCGGATGTTGCCTCATCAGACGTCCCAGTAAACTTCTGCCAAAGTAGTGCTAGATTACAGGGACACCTTGCTGGTCCATTATCTGTGCCAGATGCTGAATCAGCAGGGAAGCAGGAACTGATAGCGTCCGTCCCGACGCGCTGACGATAGAAAGCGTGGACAGGTCGATCCGTTCGTCGGACAACGGGACGAAGATCAGGCTGCCCGCCTGAATCTCGCTGATCGCGTCGAAGGCGGTCAGCAACCCCACCCCCGCGCCGCGGATTGCCAGCGACTTGATCAGCCCGATGCTGCTGACTTCCGCCACGGCGCGGGGCGGGCCGCCGACATGGCGCCCCCAGGCGATGTCGAACACGCGGCGCAGCGACAATGTCTCGCTGGGCACGATCAGCGGATGGCTGGCGCATTCGGCCAGCGATATTTCCTTGCGCCCGGCCAGCGGATGGTCGGGATGCACCACCAGCCCCAGTCGATAGATCATCGTCCGGTCAAGCCGGATCACCGGATTATTGGGCGGGTTGAAGGTCACGCCGACATCGATGTCGCCTGCCATCACCTGATCGATCACCCCCTGCGCGCCAAACACCTCCATGCGGAACTGGATGGCGGGATAGCGTTGCTGGAAGGACGCGACCGCCCCGGCGATGAATTCCGTCGCGCCCTCGACCAGCCCGATGACGACGCTGCCCCTGCGCAGCCCGACCAGATTGTCGATTTCCGACCGGATGCGTTGCAGATCGCGGCGCCAGCGGCGCACCCCGTCGATCAGCAATTCCCCCGCCGCCGTCATGCGCATGCCGGTGGGGGTGCGTTCGAACAGCTGGGTGCCCATTTCCTCCTCCAACTGGATGATCTGGCGGTCGACCGCCGACGGGGCGATGTGCAGCACGTCGGCCGCGCGGCGCAGCCCGCCCCGCCGGGCGACTTCGTCGAAATACAGGGCGGCCCGGCTGAGAAGCATGAGGAAGTCTCCGTCTGAACTGTTCTCATTATGCGAACAGTGCTTGCGATATTCTGCGATGGATCAGCACAGGTTTCAATGGCAGATTTTGTGCAACAGCAAAATCGAGAGGGCGAATCAAAGAGCGATCAGCCGGTCGTCCTGTCGAAAAGGGGGTATGTGAATGTTGAATCTGCGGTCGAAATCGACGTTTCTGGCCAGCACCATGATATCCGCCCTGTTGGGCGCAGGGGTCTCCGCCCATGCAGCAGAGGCACCCGCCGCCGGGGGCGCGGCCGAGGATAGCGCCTATGCCGAGGGTGAGATCATCGTCACCGGCGAAAAGCAGCAGACCACGCTTCAGCGCGCGCCGCTGGCGATCACGGCGATTTCGGCCGATACGCTGGCCCAGTCCAACATCACCCAGTTGATCGACATGAACGGCTTTGTGCCGGGACTGACCATCGCCAACAGCGGCAGCTTCGTGCGGGTCGTGTCGATCCGTGGCGTGGGCTATGAAGCGTCCGACAATCTGAGCGCGCAGCCCGGCACCTCCTTCCACATCGATGGCGTCTATGTCGTCAGCCCCTATGCGCTGCAACAGGATTTCCTGGACCTTCAGCGGGTAGAGGTGTTGCGCGGCCCGCAGGGCACCGTCTTCGGCCAGAGCGCGACCGGCGGCATCATCAACGCCATCACCGCCAGGCCGGACACCCAGGCGCTCAGCGGATCGACCCAGCTGGAACTGGGCAATTACGATCTGGTGCGCGGCACCGCGACGCTGAACGTCCCGATCAGCGACACGCTGGCCGTGCGCGGCACCGTGCAGCGCTATTATCACAAGGGCTTCGCGCGCCAGACCGGGCTCAGCCCGGCCTATGGCCGCTACGGGCTGGACGATGCCGACCGTATTTCCGCCAAGATATCGCTGCTGTGGACGCCGACCGACACATTTTCCGCCCAGTTGACGGCGCAATATTTCAATGCCGACGAACATGGCGCCGCGCAGAAGAATGTCGACGATATCGACACCGATCCGCGCCGCATTTCCCAGGATTATGCGAACAAATACAAGCTCGACTTCTTCCTGACCTATGCCGACCTGCAATATGACATGGGCTTTGCGACGCTCAAGTCGCTCAGTTCCTACCAGACGACGCGCAACCACAACCAGATCGACGTCGACCGGTCCACCTATGCCCAGACCGGCACCTATGACGCCCAGCCCTATTGGAACAACAGCGTCGACGCCTTCAGCCAGGAATTCAACCTGACCTCGAACGGGGAAGGGCCGCTCAGCTACATTGTCGGCGCCTATTTCCTCTATCAGAAACTGGGCCAGGACATATTGGAATATCGCGGCACGGACGCGAACCCGGTCTATGATCTGACCCTGCCGCTGACCTTCGCCAACTATCCCTATAATCTCGATTATGCGCTCAACAGCCGGCAGAAACGTTATAGCTATGCCGGTTTCGCCCAGGCCAAGTACAAGCTGGCCGACACGGTCAGCGCGACGCTGGGCCTGCGCTACGCCCATGACGATTTCAACAGCAGCAACAGCACGCTGTTCGATATTTTCGCGCCGACCGTGCATGCGAAAACCAGTGAAAATGCGCTGACCGGCAAGGGCGAGGTCGATTTCGAACTGACTCCGCGCAACATGGTCTATGCCAGCATTTCGCGCGGGTATAAGCCCGGCGGCGTCAGCAACAACAGCACGCCGTTGCTGGTGCCGCTGACCTATCAGCCGGAATATGTCTGGTCCTATGAGATCGGCGCGAAGAACCGCTTTGCCGACGGCCGGGTGACGCTGAACACCGCAGCCTTCTTCTATGACTATAAAAATCTGCAATATCAGATGGAGGATCCGATCCCCTATCAGGGCGGCGTGTCGAACGTGCCCAAGACGCGGATCTGGGGTGCAGAGGCGGAGGCCACGGTCGAACTGACCGGGAAGCTCAAGCTGGACGGCAATGTCACCTATCTCGATGGCGAACTGGTGGGCGATTATATCACGCTGGACCCGTCCCGCGCCCATGCCGCCACGCTGGCCGCCGCCGCGCTGGGTTATGGCCCCTTCGATGCCTATACCATCGCGCTGCGGGCCCAGCAGACCCGCAACACCAACGGCAATGTGCCGCCCAAACTGCCCAAATGGCAGGGCGCGGTCGGCGCGACCCACACGCTGGACATCGGTTCGCTGGGCACGCTCAAATCGCATGCGGAACTCATCTATCGCGGCAAGTTCCAGTATCGCATCTTCAATGACGGCGCCCGCGACGTGGTGCCCGGCTATACGCAGGTGAACGCCAATTTCGCCTTCACCCCGCAGGACAGCGGCTGGACGCTGGGCGTCACCGTGTCGAACATCTTCGACAAGAACGGGATCGCCTCGCGCTATTCCAACCCCTTTGGCAGCTTCACGACCAGCGACATGTACATCCCGCCGCGTCAGGTCATCGCATCGGTGAAATATGACTTCTGATCGCGTCATGCCCCATCCGGTGGACCATGTCCCGCCGGCGGGGGCGCTGGGGGCCCTGGCCTTCCAGCATGTGCTGACCATGTATGCAGGGGCGATCACCGTGCCCCTGCTGGTCGCTTCCGCGCTGCACCTGTCGGCGCAGGACACCGCCTATCTGGTCAGCGCCGACCTGTTCGCCTGCGGGCTGGTCACGCTGCTGCAATGTCTTGGACTGGGCCGGGGCGGCGTGGGCATTCGCCTGCCCATCATCATGGGCGTGACCTTTGTCGGCGTGATGCCCGCCATCGCCATTGCCAGCCAGCCGGGACTGGGCCTGCCGGGCGTCTATGGCGCGGCCATCGCCGCCGGGCTGATCGTCCTGCCGCTGGTGCCGCTGGTCGGACGGCTGCGGCGGGTGCTGACCCCCACCGTCACCGGCACCGCCATGCTGCTGATCGGCCTGTCGCTGATGGGCGTGGCGGTGGACTGGGCCGCCGGCGGACAGGGCGCCGCCGACTATGGCGCGCCTGTCCATCTGCTGCTGGCGGGCGGCACCATTGCGGTGATCCTGCTGGTGACGCGGCTGGGCACCGGCTTTCTGGCCAATTGCGCGATCCTGATGGGCATGGCGGCGGGCTATGCCGTCGCGGCAGCCATGGGGCTGGTGGATTTTTCCGGCGCCGTCGCCGCACCCCCGCTGCAACTGGTCACGCCCTTCCATTTCGGCCTGCCCCTGTTCGACCCGGCGGCCATCGCATCGATGGTGGTGGTGCTGCTGATCACGCTGGTGGAATCCAGCGGCATGCTGACGATGATGGGCGACATGGTCGACCGTCCGGTGACGACGCGCGACCTGTCGCGCGGGCTGCGCGCCGATTGCCTGGGCGCGGTCATCGGCGGCGTTTTCAACAGCTTTCCCTATACATCCTATGCCCAGAATATCGCGCTGGTGAACATGACAGGGGTGCGCAGCCGCTTCGTCTGCATCGGCGCGGGCGCGATGATGCTGGTGCTGGCGCTGTTCCCCCGGCTGTCCGCGCTGGTCGCCGCCGTGCCGCCCAGCGTGCTGGGCGGGGCCGCGCTGGTGCTGTTCGGCATGGTCGCGGCGTCGGGCATCCGTTCGCTCGCGGCGGCGGGGCTGGACCGATCGCGGGAGGATCTGCTGGTCGTCGCGATCAGCCTGGGCATGGGCCTGATCCCCACTTTTTCCGACCGTTTCTTTGCCGCGGCCCCGGCTGCGCTGGCGCCCTTCACCCATAGCGGCGTGCTGCTGGGCATTGTCACGGCGATCCTGCTCAACATCTTCCTTGGCACCGGGCGCGCAACGAACAGCGCCATCGCCGGGGAATCCGACATCCACAACAATCGCATGCCGGCGCCCCATGCCGGCCACGCAGGAGGCTGAAATGAAGTTTGACGGTAGCGTGGTTCCCATCATCGACCTGACCCCCGCGCGCACGGGCAGCGAAGCGGACCGACAGGCCGTGGCCGAACAGGTTGGCGCCGCTGCGCGCAGCATCGGTTTTCTGGTGGTGTCGGGCCATGGTGTCCCGGCCGAAGCGATCGAGGCCGCCGCCACCGCCAGCCGGGCGCTGTTCGACCTGTCGGGCCCGGAAAAGGGCAAATATCGCTCGCCCGACCCGGCCGTCTATCGCGGCTATTTCGGGATAGAGACCGGCAACCTTGCCAGCACCATCGGCGAGGAAGATGCCAAGCCCGACCATCGCGAATATTATAATATCGGCCGTTTCGACCTGGACGAAAGCGACCCCTATTTCACCACGCCGACCGCGCGCCGGATCTTCCATCCCAATATCTGGCCCGATGCCGACGTGCCCGCCTTCCAGCCTGCCATCGTCACTTATTATCATGAGATGGAAAAGCTGGCCGCGCTGCTGATGGAACTGTGCGCCCGCGCGCTGAACCTGTCGCCCGACTGGTTCGCGGACAAGATCGACCGGCACATCACCAACATGGTCATCAGCAACTATCCCGACCAGCCCGAAGCGCTGGAGGATGGCCAGCTGCGCGCCGGTGCGCACACCGATTATGGCGGCCTGACCATCCTGAAGACGGAGGACAAGCCCGGCGGACTGGAAGTGCTGACCGCCGACGGCCGCTGGGAAGCGGTGCCCATCGTGCCGGGCGCGTTCATCATCAACCTGGGCGACCTGATGGCGCAATGGACCAATGACGAATGGGTGTCGACCATGCACCGCGTCGTCAATCCGCCGCGCGACAAGGGGGTGGGCAGCCGCCGCCAGTCGCTCGTCTTCTTCCACCAGCCCAATTACGACGCGGTCATCGAATGCATCCCGACCTGCGCCATCGACAAGGCGCCGAAATATGCGCGCACCACGTCGCTGGAGCATCTGGAAATGAAGATGGACCAGATGAACAACACGCCCAAGTTCAAGGAAGCGGAGGCCGCCTGACATGATCGTCTACACGCCCCCCAAGCCTGCAGAGGCGATCCCCCTGATCGACCTGGGGCCCAGCCTGTCCGGCGACCTGGAGGCCAAGAAGGCGGTTGCGTGGGAAATCCACAAGACCGCGCGGGACACCGGCTTCTTCTACATCGCCAACCATGGCGTGCCGCAGGCGATGATGGACGGCCAGCTCGACCTGGCGCGCCGCTTCTTTGCCCTGCCGCTGGAGGAAAAGGCAAAGGTCGACACCAGATATTCGACCTGCACCCGCGGTTACGAGGCGCCGGGCCTTCAGACGCTGGACGACGGATCACCGCCGGACCTCAAGGAAGGCTTTCTGATCGGCGTCGATCTGGACGACGACCATCCCTATGTGCGTGATGGCGTGCCCAATTGCGGCGCCAATCTGTGGCCGGAAAAGCCCGATGGCTTTCGCGCCCGCTATGAAGCCTATGTGGCAGAGATGTTCCGCGTCGGCCGCCATCTGATGAGCCTGATCGCCCTGTCCATCGACCTGCCGGAGGATTATTTCGTCGACGGGCTGCAGGAGCCGCTGTTCAACAGCCGGCTGCTGAAATACGGCCCGCAGCCGACCGACGCCGCCTATAACCAGATCGGCGCGGGCGCGCATATCGACTGGGGCATGATTACCATTTTGCTGCAGGACGATGTCGGCGGGCTGGAGGTGGAAAATGCGGCGGGCGAATGGATCGCTGCGCCGCCGATCCCGGGCACCTTCGTCATCAACCTGGGCGAAATGGTCCGCGTGCTGACCAACGGCCTGTACCATGCCAACATGCACCGGGTGCTCAACAACCATAGCGGCCGGGATCGCTTTTCGGTGCCGACCTTTTTCGACCCCAATTATTTCTACAAGGTCAGCTGCGCGCCGACCTGCCTGCCCGAAGACGGGCCGCCCACCTATCCCGACACCACGGTGGGGGATCATATCGCCGAAATGTACCGCAAGACCTATGGCCTCGCGGCGTGAAGGATCGAACAATGGCTGTTCTTGCTTATACCAACATCTTCACCGCCGACATCGACCGGCTGGCCGATTTCTACAGCAGCCTGTTCGGGTTGGAGGAATATCGCGAAAGCCGCTCGCCGATCTTCCGGGGCTTTGCCGCCGGCGGCACGTCGCTGGGCTTCAGCGGCACGGGCGCTTATGAACTGCTGGGCATGGCGCCCCAGACGGAACCGGGCGACCGCGTGTTCCAGACCTTCAACGTGGATTCGCCCGAAGAGGTGCAGCGGCTGACCCGGCAGGCCGCCGTGCTGGGCGCACAGGTGGTGAAGGAACCGTTCGAAACCTATTATGGCTGGTATCAGTCGGTGCTGCGCGATCCTGACGGGAATGCCTTCCGCATCAACTATCTGGGAGTTCCCGCATGACGCAGGCGCCATCGCTGCTGCAGGAACGGGACGATGTGCCGCCGCCGGCCGCGACCCGGCCCCCCCGCGTCACCCGGCCGCGCAACTGCACCTATGCCGACGGGGACTGGGAAATATTGTCCCGCTACTGGTTTCCCGTCGCCCGCGTCGACGATGTCGGCACCGCGCCGGTCCAGTCAAAGCTGCTGGACGTGAAGCTGGTCGTCTATCGCACCACGTCGGGCATCAGCGTCGCGCGCGACCTGTGCCCCCATCGCGGCGTGCCGCTCAGCATGGGCTGGGTGGAGGACGACAATCTGGTCTGCCCATATCACGGCCTGCGCTTTGCTGCGGACGGGCGCTGCGTCAAGATCCCGGCCCAGCCCAATGTCGTGCCGTCGGACCGGTTCCGCGCCACCACCTTGCCCATGGTCGAACGCTATGGGCTGGTGTGGACCTGTCTGGATCCGGACAATGCGCTGGCCGACATTCCCGACTTCCCCGAATTCGGCGCGTCCGATTTTCAGGCCATCGTCTGCCCGCCAGTGTCGATACAGGCCGCCCCCGGACGGCAGGTGGAAGGGTTTATCGACGTCGCCCATTTCGCCTGGATCCATCATGAGGCCTTTGCCGACCGCGAGAACAGCGTGGTGCCGCTCTACCAGACCCGGCAGACCGACTATGGGTTCCGCAGCATCTATATCAGCGATGTCAGCAACTTCCCCAAACCGTTGCAGCATCTGGAACCCGAAGGCTTCATCTGGCGCCGGACCTTCGACGTCTATCCGCCCTATATCGCCTTCCTGACGGTCGATTTCCCCCATGACGGCGTGCTGCGCATCATGAACATCGCCACCCCGGTGTCAGCGCGGGAAACCACGCTTTATGTGCCGCTGGTCCGCAATTTCGACCGCACCGGATCGGTCGAGGATGTCTACGCCTTCAACGCGCAGATCTTTGCGGAGGATCAGGCCATTGTGGAGGCGCAATGCCCGGAGGACCTGCCGCTGGAACTGGAGGAGGAAGCCCATTTCGCGGCCGACCGATCTTCCGTTTCCTATCGCAAGGCGTTGCGGGCGCTGGGCCTGACCTGCTGAAACAGACGTTCCATGGCACCTGCGGGGGCGGACGGCGAGGCATCGCCGCCCGCCCTTTTTTTGCGCCCTCTTTCCCTGTGGGGCCGGATTATCTGCTGTCCCCATTTTGGCATCGCCATGACCTAAAATAAGTTCTTTTTTAGATCGGCCGCCGCCGTCACACTTTTTCCCATCAGCCTGACAGGGACGCCCATGACATGATGCACGCACCATCCAGCTATAATGGCCTTGCCACTGCGCCGCATCATCTGGCGAGTCAGGCGGGCCTGAGCGTGCTCAAGGATGGCGGCACCGCGGTCGAGGCATGCGTGGCGATGGCCGCGACGCTGGCGGTGGTCTATCCCCATATGACCGGTATCGGCGGCGACGGTTTCTGGCTGATCCACGATCCCGACGGCCATGTCCATGCCATCGACGCCTGCGGCGCCGCCGCCGCGCGCGCCGACCTGTCGCTCTATGCCGGGCTGAAGGACATTCCGTGGCGCGGCCCGCTGGCGGCGAACACAGTTGCGGGCACGGTGTCGGGCTGGAAACAGGCGCTGGCGGGCGATGCCGGCACGCTCAGTCTGGACCGGCTGCTGCGCGACGCCATCGATCTGGCGCGGCAGGGCGTCGCCGTGACAGAGGGCGGGGCGCAGATCGCGGCCGCCAAACATGCCGAACTGATTGCGCAGCGCGGCGCCTATGGCGATATTTTCGCGCCGGGCGGCCGCCCGCTGAAGCAGGGCGAACGGCTGTGCCAGCCCGCGCTGGCCGCCACGCTGCAGATGCTGGCCGACAATGGCCTGCAGGATTTCTATACCGGCAAGCTGGCCCGGTCGATCGCGGCGGATCTGGTCGCGCTGGGCAGCCCGGTCACGGCTGCCGATCTGGAGGCGCACCGCGCCATCGAACCCCGGCCGCTGACCCTGACGGTCAAGGGCGCGCACCTGTACAACACGGCGCCGCCGACGCAGGGGCTGGCGTCGCTGCTGATTCTGGCCCTGTTCGACCGGCTGGGCGTGACGGAGGGGGAGGGGTTCGCCCATCTCCACGGCCTGATAGAGGCGACGAAACAGGCCTTTCTGGTGCGCGACAGCCATGTCGGCGACCCGGCCCATATGCCCGTTCCCGCCCAGTCGATCCTGGACGACCGGGATGCGCTGGCGGCGATGGCCGGGCGCATCGACCCGGCGCGCGCGCTACCCTGGCCGCAGGACAGCGCGCTGGGCGACACCTGCTGGTTCGGCGCGGCCGATGCGCGTGGGCAGGTGGTCAGCTGCATCCAGTCCACCTATTTCGAATTCGGGTCCGGGCTGGTCCTGCCGCAGACCGGCATCACCTGGCAGAACCGGGGCGCCAGTTTCCGTCTGGCGCAGCAAGGCTGGAACGCGCTGGCGCCGGGACGCAAGCCCTTCCATACGCTGAACCCGGCGCTGGCGCGTTTCCATGACGGGCGGGTCATGGCCTATGGCACCATGGGCGGGGAGGGGCAGCCGCAGACGCAGGCCGCGATCTTCAGCCGCTATGCCTGGTTCGACGTGCCCTTGCAGCAGGCGGTGACGATGCCGCGCTGGCTGCTGGGCCGGACCTGGGGCGAAAGCAGCACCACGCTGAAGCTGGAAAGCCGCTTCGACCCTGCCACCGTCGCAGCGCTGGCGGCGGCGGGCCATGATGTGGAGATGCTGGCCCCCTTTACCGCCACCATGGGCCATGCCGGCGCGGTCGTGCGCCATGCCGACGGCCTGATCGAGGGCGCGACCGACCCCCGGTCCGACGGCGCGGTGGCGACATGGTAAGCGGCGCGCGCGCGGTCGAACGGTGCGACCGGCTGGGCCTGCCGCCCTATAGCGACAGCGCTGACGGGCTGTATCGCGCCTATCTGACGCCCGCCTATGCCGCGTCGCAGCAACTGGTCGCGCGCTGGATGGCGCAGGCAGGCATGGCGGTGCGGATCGACGCGGCGGGCAATCTGATCGGCCGCTATGAGGGGACAGGCGACGGCCCGCCGCTGATCGTGGGCAGCCATCTGGACAGCGTGCGCGACGCGGGCCGCTATGACGGGCCGCTGGGCATCATGCTGGGCATCGAATGCGTGGCGGCGCTGCACGATGCGGGCGAAAGGCTGCGCTTCCCCATCGAGATCTACGCCTTCGGGGATGAGGAAGGGTCGCGCTTTCCGCTGGCGATGCTGACCAGCCGGGCGGTGGCGGGCACGCTGGACGCGCAGCTGACCGAACCTGCAGATGCCGATGGCGTCACCCTGTTTCAGGCGATGGCCGCCTATGGCGAGGCAGTGGGCGCCGCGGTGCCCCGCGATTTCGACGCCTATCGGCAGGCGCGCCACCCCGGCGCCTTCGCCTATCTGGAGGCGCATATCGAACAGGGCCCGGTGCTGGAGGCCGACGGGCTGGCGCTGGGCACCGTCACCGGCATCGCCGCGCAACGGCGCTTTGGCATAAAGGTCGGCGGCCGGGCGGGCCATGCCGGGACCACCGCCATGACGCTGCGCCGCGACGCGCTGGCGGCGGCGGCGGCGATGATCCTGACGGCGGAGCAGGAGGCGCTGGCCGCCGGGGGCGACCGGGTGGCGACGGTGGGCACCGTCACCGCCGGGCCGGGCGCGGCCAATGTGGTGCCGGGCAGTGCCATGTTCACGCTGGACGTGCGCGCCGCGCGGGATGCCGATTGCGCCGCGCTGGCCGATGTCATTGTCGCGCGTTTCGGGCACATCGCGGCGGTGCGCGGCGTCACCCTGTCGGTCGACGCGCTGCACAGCCTGCCCGCCAGCCCCTGCGACCCGCAACTGATGACGCTGATGGACGGCGCGCTGGCGGCGGAGGGGCTGCCGGTGCGACGGCTGGTGTCGGGGGCGGGGCATGACGCGATGATCCTGTCCGCGCTTTGCCCCACGGCGATGCTGTTCATCCGCTGCCGCGAGGGGATCAGCCACAATCCGGCCGAAAGCGTCCTGCCCGAAGACGCCGATCTGGCCGCCCGCACGATGCTGCGCTTCATCAAATCCCTGGAGGATATCCACCGTGCCTAATGTCTTTGCAGAGATCGACCCGCCCCAGCGCCTGCTGATGGGCCCCGGCCCGATCAACGCCCATCCCCGCGTGCTGCGCGCCATGTCGGCCGACCTGCTGGGCCAGTTCGACCCGGAAATGACCGCCTATATGAATGAGGTGATGGCGCTGTACCGCCCGATCTTCGGCACGCAGAACCGCCAGACCTTTCTGGTCAACGGCACGGCTCGCGCGGGCATAGAGGCGGCGCTGGTCAGCATGGTCAGCCCCGGCGACACGGTGCTGGTGGTCAACTTCGGCCGTTTCGGCCTGCTGCTGACGGAGATATTGAAGCGGGTCGGCGCCCGGGTGGAGCGGGTGGACGCGCCCTGGGGCGAAGTCGTGCCGCTGGACGCGATCGGCGACGCCATCGCCCGGACCGGGCCCAAAGTCGTCGCGACCATCCATGGCGACACATCCACCACCATGGCGCAGCCGCTGGACGGGCTGGGCGCGCTGTGCCGCGATGCGGGCGCGCTGCTCTATGTTGACGCCACCGCGACCATCGGCGGCATGGAACTGGCGGCGGACCGCTGGGGCGCGGATATCGTCACCGGCGGGTTGCAGAAATGCCTGGGCGGATCGTCCGGTTCGGCCCCCATCACCATTTCCGATCGCGCGGCGACGCATATTTACGGCCGCCGCCGCGTCGAACTGGGCCTGCGCAGCGGGGACATGGAAGAGGGCGAGGATGAGGGCGGGGGCATCGTCATCGGGTCCAACTATTTCGATCTGGGCATGGTGATGGACTATTGGTCCGAAAAGCGCCTGAACCACCATACAGAGGCGACCACCATGCTTTATGGCGCGCGCGAATGCGCCCGTATCATGCTGGAAGAGGGGCTGGAGCAGCGCTATGCCCGCCATGCGGCGGCAGGCCGCGCCATGGCGACCGGGCTGCGCGCGCTGGGGCTGACGCTGTTCGGCGACGACCGCTATCGCATGACCAATGTGACCGCGGCCTATATTCCCGAAGGCGTGGATGGAGAGCGGGTGCGCCGCCGCATGCGCGAGGATTTCGAAATAGAGATCGGCACCGCCTTCGGCCCGCTGGCGGGCAAGGTGTGGCGGTTCGGCGCGATGGGATATAATGCGCGCAAGCACAAGATACTGATAACATTGGGCGCGCTGGAGGCGGTGCTGCGGGCGGAGGGGCATGGCTGTCCCCCGGGCGAGGCGGTCGACGCCGCGCTCAGCGCATGGAACGCACGATGAGCGCGCGCGACCTGATCGGCTATGGCCAGACCCCGCCCGCCGCGCACTGGCCCGGCGGCGCGCGGATCGCGGTGCAGTTCGTCATCAATTATGAGGAAGGCGCGGAAAACAGCGTCCTGAACGGCGACCGGGGATCCGAAGCCTTTCTGTCCGACATGGTCGGCGCGGTCAGCCATGCCGACCGGGCGATGGCGATGGAAAGCCTGTATGAATATGGCAGCCGCGCCGGTTTCTGGCGCCTGCACCGGCTGTTCACGGATCGCGGCCTGCCCGTCACCGTTTTTGGCGTGGCCGCCGCGATGGCCGCCAACCCCGCCGCCGTCGACGCGATGCTGAAGGCGGACTGGGAAGTGGCCAGCCACGGCTATCGCTGGATCGATTATCAGCATATGCTGGCGGATCGGGAGGCGGAACATATCGCCCGCGCCATAGAGGTCCACACCCGCCTGACCGGGCAAAGGCCGCTCGGCTGGTATCAGGGCCGCACCTCGCCCAACACCGCCCGGCTGGTCGCGCAGGAGGGAGGGTTTCTTTACGACGCGGATTCCTACGCCGACGACCTGCCCTATTATGACCGGCGTTTCGGCCGGGCGCAGCTGATCGTGCCCTATGCGCTGGACGCCAACGATATGAAGATGGTGGCGCTGAACGGCTTTACGGAGGGGGACCAGTTCTTCCGCTATCTGCGCGACACGTTCGACCAGCTGCGGGCGGAAGGCGGGCGGATGATGTCGGTTGGTCTGCATGGCCGCATCGCCGGACGGCCCGCCCGCGCCCATGCGCTTGCCCGTTTCCTGGATCATGTCCTGGCCCATGACGATGCCTGGGTCGCCCGCCGCATCGACATTGCCCGCCACTGGCTGGAGCTGCACCCCCATGACTGAAGAAAAAGCCGATTTCATCGCCCGCTATGGCGCATTGTTCGAACATTCCCCTTGGGTGGTGGAGCGCGCCGCCGAACGCCTGCCCTTCGACGATCTGCATGCCGGGCTGATGCAGACGGTGCACGACGCCACCCGGGACGAACAACTGGCGCTGATTCGCGCCCATCCCGAACTGGCGGGGAAGGCCGCCATCGACGGGTCGCTGACCGATGCATCTGCCGCCGAACAGGCATCGGCCGGGCTGGACCGGCTGTCGCCCGAGGAATATCGCGCCTTTCACGACCTGAACGCCCGCTATGGCGCGCGTTTCGGTTTTCCCTTCATCATCTGCGTCCGGCTGACGAACAAGGCGGGCATATTGGCGGCCATGGGACAGCGGCTGGCCCATGACGAACAAAGCGAAATCGCCACCGCCCTTGCCGAAATCGGCAGGATCGTGGCCCTGCGTCTGGAGGATCTGGCATGACATTGGCACAGCATGAGGCCCGGCTGGCGCATGATCTGGACTGTCTCGGCTTTGGCGGGGCGGACTGGACCCGCACCGATGCGCCAGATGACCAGCACATCCACGACGTGGTGATCGTCGGCGGCGGGCAGAGCGGGCTGGGCGCGGCCTTCGGCCTGCTGCGCGAACGGATTTCCAACATCCTTGTGCTCGACGAAAATCCGGCGGGGCAGGAAGGGCCGTGGGACAGCTATGCGCGGATGATGACGCTGCGCACGCCCAAGCATCTGACCGCCATCGACTATGGCATCCCCGCGCTCACCTTCCGCGCTTATTGGGAGGCGATGCACGGGCCGCAGGGCTGGGCCGCCATTGACAAGATCCCCCGGCGCGACTGGATGGACTATCTGCGCTGGTATCGCCGCGTGCTGCGCCTGCCGGTGCGCAACGACAGCCGGGTCACGCTGGTGGAACCGGTGCGGCGCGGCCTGTTCCGCCTGTCGCTGGCCGATGGCGAAACGCTGCTGGCGCGCAAGGTCGTCATGGCCACCGGCATACAGGGCGGCGGCCAGTGGCAGATGCCCGCCATGGTGACGAAGCTGCCCGGCCATCTTTATGCCCACACCTCTCAGGCCATCGATTTCGATGCGCTGGCGGGCAGGCGGATCGCGATATTGGGCGGCGGCGCGTCGGCCTTCGACAATGCGCAACATGCGCTGTCGCTGGGCGCGGGGGAGGTGCATGTCTTTGTCCGCCGCCAGCAATTGCCCACCGTTAACCCGATCCGTTTTCTGGAGGCGAACGGCGTCATCCCGCGCTTCCCCGCTTTGGCGGATGAGGCCAAATATCGGATGATGAAGAATTTTTTCGAACGCAACCAGCCGCCCACCAACGACACATTCGCGCGTGCGGCCAGCCATCCGGGCTTCCATCTGCATCTGGGATCGCCCTGGCTGGATGTGGCGGAAGCAGGCGACGGGGTGGATGTCATCACGCCGCAGGGGCGGCAGCGCTTCGATTTCCTGATCCTGTCCACCGGCCTTGCCACCGATCCCGCGCTGCGCCCCGAACTGCGCCCGGTCGCGGCGGGCATCGCCCGCTGGTCGGACCGCTTCGCACCGCAGGATCGCGACGCGGTGCTGGATGCGCACCCCTATCTGGGCACGGGGTTCCAGCTGCTGCCGCGCACGCCGCAGGATGAAGACGCGCTGCACGGGCTGTTCGCCTTCAACTATTCGGGCCTCATCAATTTCGGTCTGTCGGCATCGGCGATTTCGGGACTGAAACATGCGCTGCCCCGGCTGGTGCAGGGGGTCGCGGACCAGCTGTTTCTGGACGATCAGGGGGCGATACTGGCCGATTATTTCGCCTATGCCGAACCTGAATTTTCCGCGCAGCTGCCCACGCCCCGCGCCACGCCGACGGAGGCCGCGGCATGAGCCTGTCCACCCATGTCCTCGACACCATGCACGGCCGCCCCGCCGCTGGCATGGCGATCCGCCTGCTGTCGGGCGACCGGCTGCTGTTCGCAGGGCTGACCGATGCGGACGGCCGCTGCCCGGCGCTGCGCGATCTGGAACTGGCGGCCGGAAACTACCGGCTGACCTTTGCGGTGGCGGATTATTTCCGCTGGCTGGGCGTCGACCTGCCGCAGCCGCCCTTCCTTGACATCGTGCCCATCGATTTCGGCATGGGCGAAGGGGGCCATTATCATGTCCCGCTGCTCGCCTCGCCCTTTTCCTATTCCACCTATCGCGGAAGCTGAAGGCCCATGGAAGCTGACACCCCCCTCTTCGTCCCCCTCTTCACGCAAACGGCCGACGCGGATCTGGCCGCCGAAATCGCAGCGCGGATCGGCATGGACCTGCCTGATGCCTGCGTGGCGGGCGTGGCGGCCAATGCCCGCCTGTTGCAACGCCATGCCGACCTGCTGCGCGGGGGACAGGCATGACCGACCTGTCGACATGGGGCGTCGTCGCTTGCGCCGATGCGGTCCGGTCCGGGCGGCTGTCGGCGGTGGCGCTGGCGACGGCGGCGCTGGACCGCATCGCCGCCCGCAACCCGGCGATCGTCGATGACGGACGAGTATGGCTTTGCGTATCGGACGGAGAGCGATGATGTCCGCATT